>JASHQV010000094.1 GCA_030038955.1 Solirubrobacteraceae bacterium | reverse complement strand
GGAATGGTCTCTGCCGAGGTTCGCCGCATGCCCACAGGATACCTGTCTCGCCCGCTGCGGACCTCGACCGCTTTGGCAGCGAGCCACCAAGCGAAGTCATTTAGGCCATCGCATGGCCTTGGTGGCCTAAACCCGCTGGGAACTCCCGGAAACCGCGGATAACTCGGCCACGACCGCACACCGCAGAAATGGGCAATTAGCTGGGCTTTCTGCGCTTCTTCTGCTTCCCTCTACCCCGCTTCACACGCGAGAGGTCGCTGGTTCGAACCCAGCCGTGCTCATCCTCTTCTCTCCCTGCAATCGCCAGTTTCGCGACGATCCGCCGGCTCGTGTCGGTCTCGACCCCGGACGGTGATCGTGTGGCTGCGCCCGCGGTGACAGCGCGCGTCGCCGCTCTGATCCGTTCTCGTCGGACGACGAGCCTGATTGGGACCCGTGACCAGCTACGGGGATCAGGTGAGTGCTGCGGTGTCGGTGTCTGATCGGTGGTGAGCAATGAGGGAGCTAAGTGTGCGTAGCACCTCGTGCAGGATGCGCCGGAATGCAGCCGGGTCGTCCTGGGCGATCCAGCGGGTGAATGTCGCATGGAAGACGTTGACCCCAGTGTCGGCGGCGAGCGTTGCGACCGGGCCAGGCACGCGGCGCGTGCGGAGCGTCTCGGCGGCGGCAGCGCTCATCGATGCGAGCTTGATCAGCTCACGCTCATGTAGCTCCGGGCAGGAGCTGATGATCGCGGCGCGGGTTCTCGCGAACTGGTGGCGCTCCGGGCCGAAGATGTCCGCGAGCGCCTCAACGCCGACGATCACCGTGTCCAGCGGTGGCGCGTCGAGGTCGGCGGCCTCCATCGCAGCGAGGAACGCTTGGAGCAGCTGCTCCGAGCCTACGAACAGCACCTCGCGCTTGTCCGTGAAGTGGCGGAAGAACGTGCGCCTGGTCAGGCCCGCACGCCCGGCGATGTCCGCCACGGTCGTGGCGTCATAGCCGCGCTCGGCGAACAGCTCGAGCGCCGAGGCCTGAAGCCGTCCGACTGCATCCGGTTGCCAGCGCATGTCTGCGCAAGCGTAACCGACGTCACCCTGTGACGTCACCTGCTAGAGTGACGTCACAGAGTGTCGTCAGCAACTCGCAAGCCAATCAGCCATCCCCACGTTTGGAGGACCCCCATGCAAGTCTTCGTAACCGGTGCGTCCGGCCATATCGCAGCAGCCGTGATCCCGGAGCTGTTGGCGAACGGCCACTCGGTGGTCGGGCTCGCCCGCTCCGACGAGGCCGCCGCCAAGGTCGCGGCGCTCGGCGCCGACGTCCACCGCGGCGATCTGACCGACCCGGACAGCCTCACCGCTCCCGCCGCGCAGGCGGACGGCGTGATCCACCTCGCGATGCGTCACGAGATCGCGTTCAGCGGCGACTTTGCCGCCGCAGCGGCATCGGATCTGGCGGCGATCACAAAGATCGGCGCCGCCCTCAAGCACAGCGACAAGCCGTTTGTCGGGACAAGCGGGTCGATGCTGCTGGCCCACGCCGCACCCAACCGCGTCGGCACCGAGCAGGACGTCGCCACCGGCGATTTTCCCCGCGTCGAATCGGAGAACACACTGATCGCACTTGCCTCCGACGGGGTGCGCGCGACCGTGATCCGGCCCGCCCCATCCGTCCACAGCGACCTCGACAAGCACGGCTTCGTGCCGACGCTGATCGACCTGGCCCGCACCAACGGCTTCGCGGCATACGTCGCCGACGGCGCGAACCGCTGGCCCGCCGTCAACACCCGGGACATCGCCCGCCTGTACCGGCTGGCGCTCGAGCACGGCATCGCCGGCAGCCGCTTCCACGGCGTCGAGTCCGAAGGCATCCCGTTCAAGCAGATCGCGCAGGCGATCGGCCGCGGCCTCGGCGTGCCCGCCCGCAGCATCAGCGCTGAGCAGGCCGATCGGTACCTCGGCTTTCTCGCCGACTTCGCCCAGATCGACAACCCAACCTCCAACGACTGGACGCGAGCGACACTCGGCTGGCAGCCGACCGCGCCCGGACTACTCGACGACATCGCGGCCGGCCACTACTTCGCGTAGCCGTTGTGCTGAACGGGGCAGCCGTGCTCCAAGCCGGCTGCCCCCGCTCGGCGGATCGACGCGCCCGCGTAGCGGCATGAGCAAGTTCGGCTGGCCACGGAGCGGTGTCCAGCGTTGCGCGGGCCACGCAATCGGGTAGGGACCGTCTGCGTAGAACGTCGAGGTGGAGGGGACAGTGATGGCATCAACGTCAGAGGCAGCAGAAGGCCCAGCAATTCGGAGCTCGATACCCGCGCGGATCGATCGGCTGCCGTGGTCGAGATTCCATACGCGGATGGTGATCGCGCTGGGCGTGGCGTGGATCTTGGACGGCTTGGAGATCACGATCGCCGCCAACCTCAGCGCCGCCTTCACTGACAAGAACACGCTGAGTCTCACCGCCAGCCAGTCCGCTGATATCGCGACCTGGTACCTGGTCGGCCAGGTGATCGGCGCGCTCGTGTTCGGGCGGCTGTCGGACAAGCTCGGACGCAAGAACCTGTTCATGTTCACGCTCGGCGTGTACCTGATCGGCAGTGGTCTGACAGCGCTGACGATGGCCGGCAGCGGCTGGGTCGTGTACCTCTACGCCACCCGGATTCTGGCGGGAAGCGGCATCGGCGGCGAGTATGCGGCGATCAACTCGGCGATCGACGAGATGATCCCGGCCCGCTATCGGGGACGGATCGACATCGCCGTCAACGGCACCTACTGGGGCGGCGCGCTCATCGGCACCGTCGCCACCCTGTACTTCCTGAACAAACTGTCCGCAAACCTGGGTTGGCGGCTCTCCTTCCTGATCGGCCCGGTGCTTGGCCTGGTCATCATCTACGTGCGGCGGAGCCTGCCGGAGAGCCCGCGCTGGCTGATCATGCACGGCCGCGAGCGGGAGGCCGAGGCGAGCATCGCGGAGATCGAGCACCACGTCGAAGCCACCAAGGGCGAGTTGCCGCCGGTCGACGAGGACCAGGCGATCGAGATCCGGCCCACCGAGAGGATTGGCTACCTGGCCCTCGTCCGCGTCCTGTTCTCCCGCTATCCCGGGCGCTCAACGCTGGTCGCGGTGCTGATGATCACGCAGTCGTTCCTCTACAACGCGATCTTCTTCACCTACGGCCTCGTGCTGAAGTTCTTCTTCCACGTCCCGTCTAACCACGCGCCGTACTACTTCTTCGCGTTCGCGGCCGGCAACCTGCTCGGTCCGCTGACGATCGGCCGGCTGTTCGACACGCTCGGCCGCAAGAAGATGATCGCCGGCACTTACATCGTCTCGGGTAGCTTGCTAGTGACGACCGCGATCCTATTCAAGCAGGGCTCGCTGGACGCGGCGACACAGACGATTGCCTGGTCGGTTGTCTTCTTCTTTGCCTCGGCTGGGGCGAGCGCCGGCTACCTCACGGCCAGCGAGGTGTTCCCACTCGAGGTCCGGGCCCAGGCGATCGCCGTCTTCTTTGCGATCGCTCAGTGCTTCGGGTTCCTCGGCACCCACCTGTACGGTCATCTGATCGGCACCGGCAACGATCCCAACAAGCTGTTCGTCGGTTATCTGCTCGGCGCCGGCGCGATGATCCTGGGTGGTCTCGTAGCTGCTGTCCTTGGAGTCAGCGCCGAAGGCAAGCCGCTGGAGGAGGTCGCCGCCCCGCTGTCGATGGTTCGCAAGGCGGTCAAGCAGCTCACTCCGGATAGCTCGCTCCCACTGGCCGGCGAGCCGGGACCGCTCAGTCCCTGACCACCACCGGCACCGACTCCGGCTCAACCGCTCCGCGGTCACGCCGGAGCCTGAGGCGATGGCGGCCTCGGCTCGCAGGTGGCCAGGCCAAGGCTAGTTGCGAGCCGGCGCTCAGCGCACGGTCAGCTTCTTCGTCGCGACGAGCTGGTCCTCGTCGGTCTCGCGCAGCTTGTACCTGCCCGCCGTGGGTGCCTTGGAGTTGACTCGCAAGACGATCGTCTGACGCTTGGTGTTGATCTTCGGAAGTGTGACGGAGGTGAGGCTCCGCCTGCCGCGGAGCAGCGTCAGTGTCATCTCGGTGAAGGAGCCGTAGGAGGTGTGGATGCGAAGCTCGAGTCCGTGCACGGCCCGCCTGACCCCGAGGTTCTTCACCTCGAGCACGATCGGGTCGGAGTTCTTGGGCACGGTGGTGGGGGCCAACGAGTTGCCCCTGCTGATCGAGCTGCAGCGATTCTGTACCGCAACGCCGCTCAGCCGGTCGCTGAGGAAGCTGAAGGCTCCCGCCTCGAATGGAACGGCAGCCTCATCGTGATCGTCATCCTCATAGACGTTGAACTGAACCGACACGCCGCGCGTGCAGTACGTGTGCGCCAGCGCCTCCACGTCATCGGTGATCATCACCCCGTCGCCAGTGCCGTCTGCGTCGCCCACGCCGATGAACATCGGTGCCCTCGGTGTGCCGATGCGGCTCATGATCAGATCGTCGGCGATGCGCACGAGGCTCCGGTTGTGCAGGTAATCGGCATACTGTGGCTTGAGCAGCTTCTGGATCGTCAGTCCCGGGTAGTCGCCGACGAAGCTGTTGATGCACTCATCCCGCACCTGCTTGGTGACCTTCCGTCCGTAGGGGGAGAGGTACTTGGTGAAGCTCACGTGAAAGGCGCGGGCCAGCGAGACGAGCACGGCGGGGATCACACCGGACCAGTCCGAGCTGCCGTTGATGTAGGAGAGGTTGTGCAGGAAGTCCACCGGCACGCCGCCCTCGGCGATCCCGACGATGTCGAGCTTGGGGGCGTACTTCGACGCCAGCTCCGCCGCGAAGTCGGTGGCGATCGAGCCGCCCGAGTAGCCCACCAGGCCGACTGGCGTGCTCGCCGCCGGCAACCTCAGGGAGCTCTCGGCGGCGCGGATGCCGTCAAGCGTCCCGTAGCCGGATTCCTGACCCGCTGCCCAGTCGAGCTTCTCCCCCTCGTAGTCGGGGACAACCACGGTATCGCCCGCGTCGACGTAGGCGAGGATGATCTGCTCCTCCTCCTCCGCGGTGCTGTAGCTCGGGTTCCCACCCTGCAGCGTGTACGACGGATCGCACTGCGATCCGAGCGCGTCGTAGGCGGTCTGGTAGGAAACGACTCGCGTGACCTCAGCAGCGGTCGTCGGGCGGATGATCGTCGCCACCGTGGCGGTGGGCTGGTCCAGCTCGCCGGTCGTGCGATACAGGACCTGGGTCGCGGAGATCGGGGTCGAGTCGCCCTCCTCGGCGACGTTGACCGTCCGCTGCCGAATCACGGTGCCGGGCGCCAGCGAGGCGAGATCGGCGGGTGGCTTATAGAACGGATCCTGCGAGGGGAGCGTCGGGCCGCTCCTGGATGCGGCCGCGGCGCTGGTGGGGCGGGCGCCGCCACTCACCGTCAGCGCCGCCCCTGCGATCAGCGCACAGACTGCCAGTCGTCGTGTCAACCCGGACGCCTTCATCGGTGCCTCCCGAGGCCGTGTCGCTCCCGCAACGTGCCGCCGCAGTGTAGGGCTGGCAGAGCACGCGTGAGCCGGTTCTGTGGCGGCGCCGTGGCGGAGCCGATCGCAGCCGCTTCAGCCACAATCTGCATCGGCGCTTTCGCCACCGCTGCCGACCGCCGCAAGTGGCGGACCGATCGGGTCGAGCTCAGCGAACTCGTCGTTCTGGGCGCGCAGATCAAGCTCCAGAAGCTGCGAGCCGCGCGAGCTCGCGAGACCGAGTGTCGCAGGATGCTTGGTGATCCGATCCGCCAGCGCCGCGTCGGCGCCGAGCTGGGTGCGACGGAAGGCGTCCGCTCGAGCGGGTGGGCGAGGCTCCAAGCGCCGAGCTGCTGATCGAGTTCTTCAAGTCTTATCTGCGGCTTCTTACGAGCGCCATCTTCACTGCAGATCAGGTTGTCCCGCGCTGCTTGATCGAGCGAAACGGCACGAGGCGCACGGGCGACGGTACCTAGTCTCTAGATCAAGAAGAGGACCATGTTCTTCACTTATCTTCGCCGGGAGCTCCGGCGGCGCAGCAAGCAGGCGCTCGTCGTCGCGCTCGGCCTGGCGATCGGGATCGGTCTGGTGGTGACGATCTCGTCGGCGTCGGCCGGGGTCAAGCGGGCTCAGGGAGACGTGCTGCACTCCCTCTACGGGATCGGCACTGACATGACCGTGAGCAAGACCGCCACCGCGGGTACGGGCGGGCCGCAGCGGTTCCACTTCCGGGGAGCCGCTGGCTCGTCCGCGTCAAGGGCCGGGACGCACATCTCCACTAACAGGCTGCGCCCCACAGCCGGCGAGGCCGAACTGCCGTTCAGTGATGTCGCGAAGGTCGCCTCGCTGCACGGCACCTCAGCCGCAACCGGCGGGCTTGTTCTGACCGACACCTCGTTCTCGGGCACGATCCCGAGCTCCTCCGGGAGTGGCGGGCGCAGTGGCTTCGGCGGCGACTCGACATCGAACTCGGGATCGTCGTTCAACGTCAACTCGTTCACCGTCGACGGCGTGCAGATCTCCAACTCCGGCGTCGGCCCGCTGACGGCCTCACAGGTGACGGAAGGCAAGTACTTCTCGACGGCGGACAACACAGCCGACGTGGCGATCGTCAGCGCGTCGTACGCGACGCAACACAAGCTGAAGCTTGGATCTGACATCACCGTCGGCGGCAAGACTCTGTCGGTGATCGGGATCGCGCAGGTCTCGACCGGTGCCGCGGACGTCTACATCCCGCTCGGTACCGCACAGGCCCTGTCCGGCCTGAAGAACGAGGTGACGACGATCTTCGTCAGCGCCTCTAGCGCAACCAGCGTCGCCTCGCTGGCGTCCGAGGTGCAGAAGGCGATCCCGGGCTCGACCGTGTCGACGTCGGCGTCGCTGGCGAACGAGGTGACCGGATCGCTGTCGAGCGCGTCCAAGCTCGCGACGAACCTCGGCAGCTGGCTGTCGATCGCCGCGCTGGTGGTTGCGTTCGTGATCGCCGGCCTGCTGATGATGGCCGCCGTCTCGCGCCGCGTGCGCGAGTTCGGAACGCTCAAGGCGATCGGCTGGCGGACCCGGCGCGTCGTCGCCCAGGTGATGGGCGAGGGCATCGCGCTCGGCATCGCCGGCGGCGTGGGCGGGATCGTGCTCGGCATCGCGGGCGCGGAGCTCATCTCCGCGGTTGCGCCCTCGCTGACCGGCACCGTCGGATCGGCGTCCGCAACCGGTGGCGGGTTCAGCGGCGGCTTCACCAGCCCCGGGTTCGGGCACGCGTTCGCCGCCACGCACTCGGTGCTCGTCCACCTGACCGCACCGCTGCAGGGAGGCACGATCCTGATCGCAGTCCTGCTCGCGATCGCAGGCGGCCTCGTCGCCGGGGGCTTCGGCGCGTGGCGCGCCGCGCGCCTACGCCCCGCGGCCGCACTCCGGAGCATCGGCTAGTGGGTCTCCCGCCAGACAATCGACACCTCGAACCGCTCGGCGGCCTTCCCGGCCGCCGAGCGAGGAGCACACACGACATGCATGACGTGACAGACATGAACGCCAACATCTACGAGCTGACCGACGTGCGCAAGTACTTCGGCAGGGGTACCGACACGGTTCGCGCACTCGACGGCGTCGAGCTGACGATCGCACGCGGCGAGTTCCTCGCGATCCAAGGCCCGACCGGTCAGGGCAAGACGACTCTGCTGACGCTGCTCGGCGGGCTCGACCGCGCAAGCGGCGGCCGAGTCCTGTTCGACGACCGCGATCTCGGGAGGCTCCCAGAGCGCGATCTCGTCGAGCTGCGGGCGGCGGCGTTCGGGTTCGTGTTCCAGACCTTCAACCTGATCCCCACCCTGACCGCCAAGGAAAACGTCGAGACGGCGCTCGTTCCCAGCGAGCTCGCGCCGCTCGAGCGCCGTCAGCGCGCCAAGCAGGTGCTCGAGGAACTGGGGCTCGGCGACCGCGGCTCGCACCTGCCGTCCGAGCTGTCGGGCGGCCAGCAGCAGCGCGTCGCGATCGCCAGAGCGCTCGTCAAGGGCCCACAGGTGCTGCTGGCCGATGAGCCGACGGGCAACCTCGACGAGCAGACCCGCGACGAGATCGTCGACCTGCTCGAGGATCTATGGCGCAACCGCGGGCTGACGCTGATCGTCGTCACCCACGACAGCACCGTCGCACGGCGCGCGCAGCGGATCGCGGTGATCAGAGGCGGCCGCGTGAGCGCCCCGAACATCAACGAGCAGCTCACCCCCACGGTCGCCTGAGCGCACCAGCGGCCCACGAGGCCGAGCGCAGCAGCGATCCGCAGCGAGCACGGCCTCACCCCACGCGTGTACGCGCCGGTACGCGCAACGGCACTGATCGCGCTGAGGCTGTGGTCCCGCATCCGAGTCTCGGGCCCCGAGCAGATCCCCGCCGAGGGACCGCGCACCTGTGGCGCGGCACGCTGCCGCAGCTGCGGCGCGTGCAGCTCGCGTTCCTCCCCCCAGTCCGGCCCCAGGGCTCGCTCGGCGCCGACGCCGGCACGCACCTCCATCCGACCGTGAGCACCGAATACGAATTGCATCGTCTAAATACGAATTTGATGACGTAATACTCACTTGACCGGCGCCGATTGGCCTCGTATGATCGCATTTAGGTGATGAACGCGACGATCTCTGTCGAACCACGAGTCGACACATTCGAGGCCGGGGACGTGCCGCTGCAGTGCGGCCTGACGCTCACCGAGACCCGCATCGTCTACGCGACGTACGGCGAGCTGAACGCGGCCGGCGACAACGCGATCGTGTTCCCGACCCGGTTCGGAGGGACGCACGCCGATAACGCTTACCTGATCGGCGAGAGCAGGGCGCTTGACCCGCGCCGCTACTGCATCTTCGTCCCTGACATTCTCGGCAACGGCGTGTCGTCATCTCCGAGCAACACGCTCGGCCCGCTCGGACAGGGACACTTCCCGCGGACCACGGTATACGACAACGTGGTCCTCCAGCACCGGCTCGCGACCGAGGTGCTCGGGGTGAAGCGGGTCGCGCTCACGGTCGGCTGGTCGGTCGGCGGACAGCAGGCCTACCAGTGGGCGGCGCTATATCCGGACCTCGTCCAGCGGCTCGCGGTTATCTGTGGCGCCGCCAAGACGGCGCCCCACACATTCGTGTTCCTCGAAGGGGTGAAAGCGGCGCTGACAGCCGACCCCGCGTTCCGCGACGGCAACTATGACGAGCCTCCCTCACGTGGGCTGCGCGCAATCGGACGCGTATGGGCCGGGTGGGCCGTGTCGCAGGCGTTCTACCGCGAGGGCCTGCACCTGAGCCAGGGCTACGCGTCGCTCGAGGACTACCTCGTCCGCTACTGGGAGGCCCTGTACCTCGCCAGGGACGCGAACAACCTGGTGTCGATGGTCCGCACCTGGCAGGACGCCGACCTGTCCGCGAACCCGAGGTTCAACTCGGACTACGAGGCGGCCATGCGCGCGATTGAAGCGGAGGCGCTGATCATGCCCTGCCGGACCGACCTCTACTTCACGCCCGAGGACAGCGAGTTTGAAGTGTCGCTGCTGCGCAACGGCGAGCTGCGCGTGATCCCGTCGATCTGGGGTCACTACGCGGGCGGCGGCCGCAATCCGGAGGACCTGGAGTTCGTTGATGCGGCCCTGCGCGAGCTCCTCGCGCGCGGGAACGGTAGATGAGCACCGCGGATCAGACGCTGCTCTCGGCCGCGCTGCCAGCGGCCGAGAGCGTCGAGGCGGCGCGCGCGAAGCTTGCCGAGGCGGGAGTGCAATACGTGCTCTCGTGCTGGATCGATCTGCTCGGAGTCCCGAAGACCAAGCCGGTGCCGCTCTCCCGCTTCGAGGAGCTGTGTGCCGGCCGCGGGCCGCAGTTCGCCGTCCACTCGATCTCGATGGTGCCCGAACTCGGGCCGGCCGACCCCGATCAGCTTCCGATCCCGGATCTCGACAGTCTCGTGGTGTGCCCGTGGGACGATCGCTACGCCTGGGTGTTCGCGGACCTCTACTTCTGCAATCAGCCGTACAGCGTGTGTCCGCGCGGGGCGTTGAAGCGGCAGCTCGCGCGTGCGGCGGACGCCGGCTATCGCGTGCTCGCAGGGATCGAGCCCGAGTTCATTGCGATGCGTTATGACGACGCCGGCCATCCGATCAAGGCGATGGACGATGATCCGCGGGACGCACCGTTGCGGCCGCGACGGCAGGCATTCGGATACGACGCCGAGTTCTCGCTCAACTCGATGGACTTCCTGGACGCGGTCGCGCGCGCGCTGGAGAGGCTCGGCTGGGGTCTGTCGAACCTCGTCGCCGAGGGCGCGTACTCGCAGTTTGAGCTCGACTTCGGCCACGCCGACGCGCTCACGACTGCGGACCGGTTCACGTTCCTGCGGGTTCTTCTGAAGGAGATCGCCAAGCAGCACGGCATGTTCGTCACGTTCATGGCCAAGCCCACCCAGGGCGACTGGCGCAGCGGCGCGCATGTCAATCACAGCATCGAGGCGCTCGCGCGGCCCGGCGAGAACCTATTCAAGGCGGAGCGCGGCGGCTGGAGCTCGGTCGCGCTTGGCGCGGTCGGCGGCATCATCCGCCACGCGCCCGCGCTGACCGCGATCACCTGCTCGACCGTCAACTCGTACAAGGGCCTGATCGCGCGTGCTCGTGGATTCGAGGGCGGAACCGTCACCTGGGCGCCGACGCACAGCGCGTACGGCGCCAACAACCGATCGACGATGCTCCGGCTCCCACAGGCGCGGTGGGCGATCGAGAATCGCGCCGCCGACATGTGCATGAACGCCTATCTCGCGCTGGCCATGACCTCGGCCGCATCGCTCGCGGGCATCGAGCAGGAAATCGACCCCGGGCCGCCGGTCAATGCGAACGTCTACAACATGAGCGCAGCCGAGCTGAGCAACATCGGGATCGAGCGGCTGCCGACGACGCTCGAGGAAGCGGTCGCCGCCTTTGACGCGGACGAGCTCGCGGCAGAGACCCTCGGACAGACGATGCACGAGTGCTACAGCCGCTACAAGCACGACGAGTGGGAGCGCTTCCACGAGCACATCAGCGACTGGGAGCGCGCGGAGTACCTCAGGTTCTATTGACTGCCCGGCCGACGCCGTCTACACGCCGCCGGCCGTCAGCACCTCCGCCGCGGCCCGCTGGCCCGAGGCGATCGCCCCGTCCATGAATCCGACCCAGCGCTCGGCCGTATCCGAGCCCGCCCAGTGGATCCTTCCAACGGGCTCGCGCAACGCCTGGCCGCCCGCCGTCCAGGCACCCGGAGTCGCGAACATCGAATAGCAGCCGCGCGTCCACGGCTCCTCGGTCCAGCGCCAATCGACGTAGCCGGCCGCGCCCACCGCCTCGGCGCCGAGCGCGCGCGTGACGCCCGCGATGACCGCGCGGCGACGATCCTCGAGCGGCAGCGCGCTGAGCTCGGTGGCGGTTCGTCCAACGACGAACCCAACCAACATCGCGACCGAGGCATCGGGCCAACAGTTGTCGTACAGCCAGCTCACCGGACCGCGATCGCTGACCACGAGCCCGCTTAGCCCCTGCGCGCGCCAGAACGGCTCGGCGTAGAAGATCACGGCCTTGAGGGCGGCACCCATCGGCATCCGCTGGCAGATCTGGTCGCGCCGCCCCGGCAGCGGCGGGTCGTACGCGATCCGCACGGCGAGGGGTGGCGGCAGCGCGACGACCGCCCGGTCGGCGAGCACGGCCTCTCCGCGGTCGACGCTTACCTCGACGCGATCGCCGCGATCGCGGATTCCGACGACCGGCGACTCGAGCCGCACGCTGTCGCCAAGCTCGGCGGCCGCGGCCAGCGACAGCGCCTGGGTGCCGCCGACAATGCGCATCGCCTGTGCCTGCCAGATCGCCGACTCGAACCCCCCGAGGCTCTCGATCATGAACAGCATGTGCAGCAACGACGCTTGATGACAATCGGCCGCCAGCGTGATCTCCATGCACGCGCGCAGGAACGCCTGTGCGTCGGGGTCTTGCACGGCCCGTCGCACCCACTCCCCCGCGGTCAGCGAGTCCCACTCCAGCGCAGATGGCGCCTGCCACGGCGCATCCAACGGCACGGTGCCGGCCATCTCCTCGAGCGTTTCCGCCGCCCGGCGTAGCTCGCCCACAACGGCATCTGGAAGCGCGGGCCACGGCCCCTGCTGGCGGAGCATCCGTCCGTCGACCTCGAACAGCCAATCGCCCTCCTCGTATGCCGAGGCCAGCTCGAGTCCGTAACGCTCGGCCCAGGCGAGCACGTTCAGCTGCCCCGAGCCGACGTACTGGCCACCGCCGTCGACCGGGACTCCGGCGTGCGTCTCGGTCAGCGTCCGCCCGCCGACACGATCACGCGCCTCAAGCACCGTCACCTCGCAGCCGCGCGCGCGCAGCTCGATCGCGGCCGAGAGTCCCGCGAGCCCGGCGCCGACTATCGCGACCCGCAAGCGCTCAGATCCAGGCGGAGAGCTCACGCGCACAGCGTACCGATATCAGCGCCGAATCCGGGCTTTGGGGCTCATATCCTGCAAAGTTGCTGTAGACTGGTCAAATTCCGGCATCTCGATCGCACTAGCGTTGACCGTTTCCGTCTACGACTCAGGGATTGAGCTGGAGCGAGAGATCGCTGCGGGCAGATCGTTGCCCTACAGCTGGTACCGGGATCCCGCAACCTACCAGCGCGAGCTCGTCCGGATCTTCAACCACGGCTGGCAGTACGCGGGCTCCACCGATCGGTTGGTGGAATCCGGATCCTACTTCGCAAGCTGGATCGCCCAGCTGCCAGTCGTGATCGTCCGCGACCGCGACGATGAGCTGCGCGCGTTCGCGAACGTATGCCCACACCGGGGCCATGCGGTCGCAATCGGCGAGGGTTGCCGGGGCACGCTCCAGTGCCCGTACCACGGCTGGACCTTCGGCCTCGACGGCCGGCTCCGCAAGGCCCCGCGCACGGGCGAGGATCCGAGCTTCGTCCCGGCGGACGTCGGTCTGCGTGAGCTTGCGCTCGCAACCTGGGGCCCGCTGATCTTTCTCAGTCAGGAGCCTCACGCGAGCTTCGCCGAAGCCAGCAGAGGGCTACAGGATGCGGCTGCGCGACGGGGCCTCGCCCTCGACCGTCACCCGCGCAGGGCCAGTCGCGAGTGGGAGCTGCAGTGCAACTGGAAGGTCACCCTGGATAACAACACCGAGTGTTACCACTGCGCGACCATCCACCGGTCGTTCGCATCCGATTACTACGTTGATCGCGACCACTACCTCATCGAGACATTCGAACAGGCGTTCACGCACGAGTCGTCGATGAAGCGGTCAGACAACACGACCGGCGCACCTGACTTTCATCTCTATTACCTGTGGCCGAACTTCATGCTCTCGGCCCGGCGGAACGAGTACTTCTACACCTACCACTACCGCCCGATCGGTCCGACTCGTACGCTCCAGGTGAACGACTACTTCTTCCCAGCAGACTGGTCGGACGAGCAGGTCCAGGCGACCATCGAGCAGATCTCGGTGATCATGCATGAGGACTGGGGCGCGTTCGAGAGCGTCCAGCGGGGCATCGACTCCGGCGCGCTCGACCGCGGGATCGTGCTGCCACGCGAGGAGGCGCTCCTATGTCACTTTCAGAAGATGCATGCGCGGGCACTGGCAGCGTGACCGAGTCGCTGTTCGCGCCCCACGTCCCGGATTGGCTCGAGTTGACGCCCCGGCTGTCACCGTTCGATCGCGCCCTGATCCGCCTGCTCCAGCTCGATGGGCGACGCTCCGTCGCGCAGCTCGCGAAGACGCTCGGCGTCACGCAGAAGGCGGTGCGACGCCGGCTGCACGAGCTCGGCGACAGCGGCGCCGTGCGCATCACGACCGTCGGCGACCCGTACCTGATGGGCTACCGGGTGATCGCGAACGTCGGCGTCCGCGTCGACTCCTCGCGCGATGTCACCGAGGTCGCCGAGGAGCTGGCGGCGCAGCGCAGGTCGTTCTACGTGACGGTCGTGACCGGTCGCTACAACATCTTCGTCGAGATCTCGTGTATCGATAACGACGACCTTCTGCGGACAGTCGAGCACGACATCGCGCGCGTCAAGGGCGTGCTCAGCTACGAGGTACATCCATACATGCGGTTGCAGTACCAGAACCCCGCCTACGAGGCGTCGCGTGAGAAGCCTGCCACCGAGTCATCTCGCGTGCGCGCGAGCATCACGTTCGACGCCGTCGACCGCGAGATCATCGCCCGCCTGAGCGAAGACGGCCGCGTCCCGTATCAGGTGATCGCGCGCGCGCTGCGGATCTCCGACAGCCAAGTGCGCCAGCGCGTGAGGCGGATGATCTCCGCCAGCGCCCTGCGCGTGATGGCGATGACGATGCCTGCGGCGGTCGGGTTCGACACGGTCGCGCTGATCGGCGTCCAGATTCAGCCCGGCGCGAGCGTGACCGAGCTCGCAAGCGTGGTGTCGCGCCTGCCAGCCGTGATCTACGTCGCGATCACGGGCGGCCGCTACCAGCTCCACGTCGAGGTCGTGTGCCGCGACGCCGAGGATCTGCTGTCGCTGCTCGACGAGCAGCTGCGCCCGCTCGCCGGCGTGGCGAGCCTCGAGCCGTGGACGTACCTGCGGCTCTACTATCGCCCGGTGCGGCCGATCGACCCGGGCGACTCCGCGGCTGCGAACTCTGCGCCTACGTGGGCGGTGACCCCGAAGCTGTTGGCCTGAGATCGCGATGCGCATCATCCACACCATGTACCGCGTGCTCGACATCCACCGTTCCGCGGCGTGGTACCGCAACGTGTTCGGGTGGGAGATTGTGCGCCAGACCCAGCTCGGCGACACGGCCCTGAACACGTTCGTCGGTCCGCCCGGCGAGGACGTACTCGAGCTGACCATGAACTACGGGCGCACCGAGCCATATGCTTCCGGCGACGGCTACGGGCACATCGCGGTCGAGGTGCCCGACCTCGACGCGCTGCTCGCCCGGCTCGAGCAACTCGGGATCCGCCCGGAGAAACCGCCGTTCGTTGTCCGCGAGCATGGTCCGCGCCTGTGCTTCATCCGCGATCCGGACGACTACCGGATCGAGCTCACCGAGGCGCCGCCGACACCTCGCTCAGCCTAGCCTGGGACCTCCGCGACCAGCGCGCGAGCCGCTTCGATCACACGCTCCTGGTCGCGCGTCAGCTCGTGACCGGCTGCTCGCGCGCACTCGTCCAGGTACGGGTCGCGAACCGCGGTCCGCTCACCCGACAGGGCCTCGAGCACGGCGAGCCCGCAGAACGGGACGTAGAACTCGCTGTAGCCGCCCTCGTGCACGAACGCCACCCGGCCGTCGGTCGCCTCTAGCATCAGCTCGGTCAGCGCACGATAGCTCTCGGAGTGCAGCAGCATCCTGCCGAGCGGATCGTATGCGCTCGCGTCGAACCCGCAGCCGACGACCACGAGCTCCGGTGCGAACCGCGCCAGCGCCGGGCCGACGACGCGCTCGAGCGCGGCCACGTACGCCTCGTGCCCCGAGCCGGGCGGCAGCGGCACGTTCAGATTCGATCCCCGTCCGGCGCCGGCCCCGCGCTCATCGATGCCCCCGGAGTCGACCGGGTAGCAGCGGTCCTGGTGTAGGGAGATCGTCAGCACGCCGGGCTGCTCGTAGAAGCTCGCCTGGGTCCCGTTGCCGTGGTGGACGTCCCAGTCGACGACGGCCACGCGCTCGATTCCGTGGGCCCTGATCGCATGCCGAACGGCGATCGCGATGTTCGCGAACACGCAGAAGCCCATGCCACGATCGGGCAGCGCGTGATGGCCTGGTGGGCGCACGAGCGCGTAGGCGTTTCGCACGGCGCGCCCAGCCACGGCATCGACGGCGGCGATCGCGCCGCCCGCCGACAGCCGCGCGATCTCCGCCCCCGCGCGCCCGAATGGTGTCACCCCGTCTCCCGCATCGCCGCCACGCTCGGCGCTCAGCGCCATCACCCGCTCGACATACGTAGCGTCATGGACCGCGAGCAGCTGCTCGTCGGTCGCCTCACGCGGCTCCAAGCGCTCGAGGCGGTCGAGCAGGCCGCTAACCGCGAGCAGGCTGTACAGCCGCCGCTTCGAGGCAGCGCTATCGACGTGGCCAAGCGGCTCGAGCCAGCGGTCGGACGCGAGCATCCCAGCGGCGCTGCCGGTGTCGTGCCACAGATAACGCTCGTGGAACGCCCAGCCGGTCGTCAGCGCGGCAGCGGTCATCACTCTCCACTGTTTAGTGCAATCGAACAGTCGCGTCAAGCGCCTCGTCAAGCGCCTCGCCAAGCACGTGTTTGGTGGTGCTAAACTGTGGCCTGGACGGCGCCCTGCAGGATCAGTACCGAGGAGACACTGTGCCGAACAGCCCCATCCCCCGCGAGCAGCTCCAGGACAGCCTCGGCGACCGAGGCCCGGCGCTGGCGCTGCCACCCGAGACCTTCACCTCGGCGGACTTCTACGAGTTCGAGCTCGACGCGATCTGGAACCGTGAGTGGTTCTGCGTCGGCCGCGCCGGCGACGTGCCAGAGCGCGGCGACTACTACACGGTGACGGTAGGACGCGAGCGGCTGATCGTCGTTCGCGAGAGCGACGAGGATGTCGCCGTGCTGTCGGCCGTGTGCCAGCACCGCGGCATGATCCTCGCCGCGGGCTCGGGCCACGTGTCGCGGTTCCAGTGCCCATACCACGCCTGGACGTACTCGCTCGGCGGCCGGCTGATGGGCGCCCCCGACATGATCCGGGAACCCGGCTTCGACAAGGGCGCGTTCTGCCTGCCGCGGATCCGCTCCGCGATCTGGGAGGGGTTCGTGTTCGCGTGCTTCGACGCAGACGCCCCGAGCCTGCACGAGCGACTCGAGCAGCTCCGCCAGGGGCTCGCGCCGTACCGGATCGGCGAGCTGCGCGCCCCTGAGCAACTCGAGCTGATCCCCTACGAGTGGAACTGGAAACTGTACGGCGACGAGTGCTACCACTGCTCGCACCTGCACCGTGACACCTGGCACGCAGCCTACCCGACCCCGACCAGCCGCGTGGACACGGAGACCGAGTTCAACCAGTCCGAACTCGGCATCATCGCGTACGAGCTGCTCGGTGAGCTCGATGCGTGCCCGACCCGCACCGGTCGCCGCCTGCACCCCGCGCTGCCCGGCCTGTCCGAGCGCGAGCGCTCGCGCCTGCTTTACGTGACGGTCGCTCCGAACCTGCTGATCATCGCGATGCCGGACAAGGTCAAGTACTTCCTGTGGCTGCCGACCGGGCCCACGAGCTCGACCTTCGGCGCGTCGTGGATGTTCCCCGAGTCGACGCTCGCGGATCCTGACTTCAAGGAGCGTTGGCTAATGGAGCGCGACGACCTCGCCCCCGTGATGGACGAGGATGTTTGGGCCTGGGGGAGCGTCCAGGCCGGGATGTTCTCGCGCTTTGCGCCACGCGCCCGGTACGCGCCAACCGAGGCCGTGCTCGCGCGGCTCAACCGCTGGCTGGTCGACCGCTACCTGGCGGCGGACGCGGAGCCCGCGGCGGACGCGGAGCCCGCGGCGGTCGCATGACCGCCCGCCGCGTTCTCGTCACCGGCGGCTCGGGGCGAGTCGGACAGTTCGTGCTCGCCGAGCTGGCCGCCGACTATGACGTCGTCAACGCCGACCGCGTGCCGGACGGGAGCGAGGTCGAGCACGTGCCGCTGAACGTGCTCGACCTCGACGCCGTGCGGCGCGCGACCGCGGGAGCGTCCGCGGTCATCCATCTGGCCGCGATCGACTACGACTGGCAAGCGCCGCCTCAGGACTACATCCATGTGAACACGCTCGGCAGCTGGCACGTGCTCCAAGCGGCCGCCGAGAACAGGGTTGAGCGGGTCGTGCTGTGCTCGAGCGTCTCCGCCTGCGGCCTGTCAGAGATGCGGCCCGAATGGACACCTCAACGCCTCCCGGTCGACGAGTGCCACGAATGCCGGCCAGTACACGCATACAGCGTCAGCAAGCGGATCATCGAGCAGATGGGGCAGGCAACCGCGCGCGGCAGCGCGACGTGCGTGATCTGCCTGCGGCCGATGGCGGTCGTGCTCGAGCGAACGCTGCCGGAGTTCCTTCGGTTCGTCGACTCCCCCGGCCGCCGCTGGCTGTTCTACTACGTCACCGGCGAGGACCTGGCGCGCGCCTTCCGTGCGGCGCTGGAGTGCGGCGAGCTCTCGTACGGGACGTTCTTCGTCAGCGCTGCCGACAGCACACTCGAGCAGCCGACGCTCGAGTGGTATGCGGAGCGGATCGGCGCGCTGCCGGAGATCGCAAACGCGCGGCGTTACCGCGACAACCCGCGCGCGTCGGTGTTCACCGCCGCCGCGGCACGCGACGTGCTCGGCTGGGAGCCGACGTCGAACTTCTCGGATCTGCGACGCCGGGCGATGGCCCGACAGGGAGGATGACGATGGAGCAGCCACCGGTGCGGCCGGGCACCGTGGAGTGGACGGGTGACAACCCGTTCATCTATCTCAAGACCGACCTCGACCGCGATTGGTCATCGCTGTCGCTGTTCTTCCGCATCACCGCATCTCGCCACGGCGTGGGCCACGCGATGCTGATCCTCGAACGTCCGTTCGAGCCTGCGGCCGGGGCCGCGCGGCTGCTGTTCTGCGATAACGAGCCGCTGGCCACGTTCCTCCGCGACGAGTTCTTCGCGCGGTTCGCGCTATTCCGACCGTTCGACGGCTGGGAGGGCGTCGACACGCTCGCAGGCGCGTGGTTCGAATCGGCCCCCGGCGAGCGCGACTGGACCGAGCGCGCGCGGAGCGCGGACGGCGCACGGACAGCGAGCATGACCTGGACCGGACTCAGCGATCCGTTCGCGGTCGACCTTCCGCCCAAGCTGTCGAGCACGGGCGAGCACGAGATGTTTAGCGTCTTCAGAACCGCAGCCAGCGGATCGGTGACCGTCGACGGCCGCACGCTCGACGGCGGCACGGTCGAGCGCGACTTCCTCAACGGCCGCTCCCAATCGGCCGCGCTCGCGCTGTCGGAGACATGGATCGCGCCGTGACCGAGATCGGCCCGACCGCGGCGGCGGTGCGGGTCGCGCAGGCCGAGCCCCGATGGGATGCGGTCGTGCGTGTCGGCGAGGCGACGGACCTGCCCGCGCGGGCGGTCGCCCACGCCGGTCCGCCGTTCGGATCGGCTGCCGATATCCCCACACCGATGCGGCACAGCGTCGAGGCCGCGTGCCTGTTCGAGGGCTGGGCAACAAGCTGGGACGAGGCCGGCGGGCTGATCGACGCCGGCTCGCTGACACTCGTCCCCGCGCAGTCGCACGGGATCATGCTGCCGCTGTGCGGCGTCGCCTCGCCTTCGATGGCGGCCGTCCGCGTAACCGACCCGACGACGGGACGGCGGCGCTACTCGGTACTCAACGAGGGCCAGGACCACGCGACGCGCTACGGCGTTCGCGACGAGCGGCTGCCCGAGCACATGCGCTGGCTGAACGGCGAGTTCGCCACCGAGCTCGCGACTGCACTCGAGCGGCCGGTGCCACTGCTCGCGACGCTCGGTGAATCGCTCGAACAGGGAGATAACGGGCACGGCCAGACGACCACCGGATCCCGGCTGCTCGTCGGGCTACTCATGGCCGCCCGGCTATCCGTCCGCGCGAGAGCGTTCCTACAGGCGAGTCCCGCGTTCGCGCTTAATCTCTGGATGGCCGCAGTCGCGTGTGCGCTGTCGTGCGCCGAGGACAGCGGTGCGGCGCTGATCACGCGCGCCGGCGGCAACGGCTACGCGTTCGGAGTGCAGACGGCGGCCGCGCCGGGCACCTGGATCGTGTGCCCGGCCCCCGTCCCGGGCACCGCGGACAGCGATGCTGTCGGCGAGGCGCTCCCGGCCGTCGGCGACAGTGCGCTGCTCGACCTATTCGGACTCGGCGCGCAGGCACACGGGACCGCGGCGCCGCTGCTAGCGGAGTCCGCGCAGCTCGGCGGTCGACGCATCTGCCTGTCCGCCGACGTGCTCGCGAGCTCGGGCTACGAGCCCGCGGTCCAGCTGGGAATGATCGACCGGCTCGGGGTGCGCGGACGTATCGCTGGCGGCACGATCAGCGTCCCGCACGCACTGATGTGCGCGGCGATCGGGGCGCACGGTGGCTAGCTCCCGGCCGCCCGGCGAGCTCGATTGGACCGAGCTCGGCGCCGCGATCCGCGCCACGCGCATACGTGCAGGCATCGGGCTGCGCGAACTCGGGCGGCGGATCGGGGTGACGCCGGGGTTCATGTCCCAGCTCGAGAACGGTCTCGCCGGGCCGTCCGTGGCGACGCTGTACGCGCTCGCACAGCAGCTCGGCGTGTCGATCGACAGCTTGTTCGCGAACGCCGGTGACGGCCCGTCCGCAGCGATCAGCCTCGTGCGCTCCGACCAGCGCTCGGCCGTCGCACTCGGTCACGGCATCGAGTGGCAGCTGCTCGCATCCGAGCCCGGCGGCAGCTGCGAGTTCCGCGAGATCACGTACGCCCCCGGCGCCTGCTCCTCGCCAGTAGACGAGCTGATCCGGCACGTCGGCCACGAGTACGGCGTCGTGCTCAACGGCAGGCTCGAGGTGCAGGTCGAGCAGGAGCGGCTCGTGCTCGCGCGCGGCGACTCGATCGCCTACGACGCGTCGCTGGGACACCGGCTGCGCAATCCAGGCAGGCGTCCGATGCGCGCGCTGTGGCTGATCTCCGGCGCGTCGGCGCAGGCAGGATCGCTGTGCCACTCGGTGTCGGCGTGAGCGCGGCGCGTCGCTCAGGGTCCGCTTGCGTCAGCGTGATCGTCCGACGCAGAGCCGAGACGCTCGATGACGACGTCGCGCGTCGCCTTCAGATGCTGGCGTAGCACCACCTTCGCGTCGTCGATCTTGCTCGAGCGCGCGTCGGAGACGAGCGCTCGATGCTCGGTCTGAGCGCTGCGCAGGCTCCCGGACGCGGTCACATACAGGCGCAGGTATGGCTCCACCGAGACCCACAGAGTCCCGATCATATTCAGCAGGCGCGGTGAGCACGAGGGCGAGTACAGCGCCGTGTGAAAGTGCTCGTTCGTGGTCCGCCAGTCGTCCGGGGACGAGAGCTCGCGATCCATCTGCGAAACCATCCGGTCGAGCTCCGCGAGCGCCTCGAGATCGTCGTGCAGCCGTGGAAACGAGAGCTCCAGCGCCAGGCATTCGAGCTCCGCGCGAATCGCGAAGATCTCGATCACGTCGCTCACCTGAAGCGAGTTGATCACGACCGAGCGATTGCTGCGGAACGACACGAGGCCCTCGGCCTCAAGTAGACGAAGTGCCTCTCGGATCGGGATCGCACTGACGCCGAACCTGGTGGCGAGCTGGCTGATGCGCAATCGACCGGGGTGCAGGACACCCGACGCGATCTCACCTCGCAGTCGCTCGTAGACGAGGTCGGGCAGCGACGCGACGGTGAGGAAGTCTGAGTTCTCGCTCATTTTGGAGTAACGCGGCGGCGAGCGTGGCTCCAACTCGACGCCCTGGCATTTATCATATATGATGGACAAGCTGCCGTGACGACAACCATGCCGCGTCTAGGAAAGTTGCAACGACCCGCACGCCCTGTGAGCGCTGGCTCGCCCGGCGACTCGGCTCGCGGTCGGAGCACCGCGCCCAGTGGCGCCGTCCGCCTGATCGGCCTCACCAAGCGCTTCAACGACGTCGTGGCGGTCCACGGGATCAACGTGCACATTGCCGCCGGCGAGTTCTTCTCGATTCTCGGACCGTCCGGCTGCGGCAAGACCACGACGCTGCGCATGATCGCCGGCTTCGAGCATCCGACGGAGGGTCAGATCCTGCTCGATGGCGCGGACGTCGCCGCGACGCCGCCGTACAAGCGCAACGTCAACACGGTTTTCCAGTCCTACGCGTTGTTCCCCCACCTGAGCGTATCCGACAACGTCGCGTTCGGGCTCCGGCGCCAGGGCGTGTCCAAGCACGAGCTCCACCGACGCGTCGCGGAGGCGCTCGAGATGGTGCAGCTGACCCGGCTCGAGAACCGCAAGCCCGCGCAGATGTCTGGCGGTCAGCAGCAGCGCGTCGCGCTCGCCCGCGCGCTCGTGCTGATGCCCGCGGTGCTGCTCCTCGACGAACCCCTCGGAGCGCTCGACGCGAAGCTGCGGAAGTCGCTCCAGCTCGAGCTCAAGGCACTCCAGAAGCAGGTCGGCATCACGTTCGTGTACGTGACCCACGACCAGGAGGAGGCGGTCACGATGTCCGACCGGATCGCGGTCATGAACGGCGGTCGCGTCGAGCAGATCGCGACGCCTCAGGAGGTGTACGAGGAGCCGAGCACGGTGTTCGTGGCGGACTTCCTCGGGATCGCGAACCTGATGGATGCGGTCGCCACCGGGACCAACGACGGCCGCTGCGCGGTCAGGCTCGGCGACCACAAGCTCAGCGCCGAGCGCGGGAACATGCGGACTACAGGCGCGACCAAGCTCGTGATCCGGCCCGAGCGCGTGCGACTCGAGGCCCCTGGCACCGACGGTCCGAACCGCATCCCGGGGATGGTCGAGCGCACGGTCTACCTGGGCAACGCCGTCCAGGTCGTCGTCCGCCTCGTCAATGGCGGCTCACTTCAGGCGCTGATCCAGAACACGGGCGAGGAGATCCCATTCGCCGCCAGCGGCACGCCCGTGTGCGTGCATCTGCCGGCGAACGCGCTCCGCGTCCTGTCGAGCGCTGGCGACCCCGTGCCGACACCAGCCGAGGATTCGGCCGCCGATGTTGAGAGGCTGATCGCGAGGTGAGCGCCGCTCCGAACGGACGCGATCGGTCCGAGGCACTGAACCAACTCACGGTCGTCGACGCACTCGATGCGATCGACCGAGGCGAGTGCAGCGCCGAGGAGATCGCCCGGGCATGCCTGGATCGAATCGCCGCGCGCGAGCCCGTGGTTGGCGCATGGCAGTGGCTCGAGCAGGAGGACGAGATTCTCGCGCGGGTCCGGGCCGCGGCACCGACGTCCGCGCTGCGCGGCCTGATGTGCGGAATCAAGGACACGATCGACACCGGCGACATGCCGACTGAGTACGGCTCGGCGCTGTATCTCGGGCACCGGCCCGCCACGGATGCGGCGCCGGTAGCACTGCTGCGGCGCGCCGGTGGCGTGATCGCCGGCAAGACCGTGGCGACCGAGTTCGCGTACTTCGCGCCCGGCAAGACCGTCAACCCGCACGACGCGGAGCGTTCACCGGGTGGCTCCTCGAGCGGTTCGGCAGCCGCGGTCGCGGACGGCATGGTGCCGCTCGCGCTCGGTGCTCAGACAGCCGGATCGGTGATCCGGCCCGCGGCCTACTGTGGCTGCATCGGTTACGTCGCGAGCAGCGGCGAGCTCCCGCTGACGGGCGTCCACCCGCTGAGCCCGTCGCTCGACACCCTGGGCATCCTCGCGCGCAGCGTCGAGGACGTGCTGCTCGTCCGCAGGATCCTCGCCGACGGGCGCGCAATCGAGCAGTCTGGCCAGGTGCTCAAGACCCCGCATGCCCGGCTGGCCGTCACCGACGGCACGGCGACCGGGCCGATCGACGAGGACATGATCGCCGCCGTCAACGGCTTCGCTGGCGTGCTCGAGGCCGCGGGCGCGAGCGTCCAGCAACTCGATCTCGACGGCGCTCTCGGCGACCTGGTGGCCGCTCACGAGCAGATCATGGCGTTCGAGGCCGCGCGCGAGATGCCCTGGGTGCTCGAGCAGTCCGACGGCGTCAGCCCCCAGCTCCGCGAGCTGATCGACAGGGGCTGGCAGATCAGCCCCGATGCGTATGGCGCTGCGCGGGAGCGCGTGATCAGCGCTGGCACACGCGTGGACGCGAGCTTGGCGTCGGTCGACGCGATCATCGCGCCGGCCGCGCCAGGCGTGGCACCTCGCGGACGCGCCACCGGCTCGCCTCACGCGAGCCGCCCGTGGCAGGCGCTGACGCTGCCCACGGTGACGCTGCCGGTCGCACGTAGCAAGGAGGGTCTCCCGCTGGGGGTGCAGCTGATCGGGGTGCGGCATCGCGACGACGAGCTGCTGCTACTCGCGGCTTGGGCCCACCGACAGCTGATCAGCAGCACGAACCCGATCACCACTACCACGTCCCCTGAGCGTCCGAGCATGACGCCCTAGTCAAGGAGCACCTCGATGTCCGAGCAGCGAGCTGACGGCGACAGCCGATTCGGTGACGAGCAGTCCGGCCGGTTGACCCGGCGATCGATGCTGGCGCGGGCTGCCGGCGGCGCAGTCGCTGCGTCGAGCGCGGCGAGCATACTGGCGGCCTGCGGCAGTTCTAGCTCGAGTTCGAACTCGAGCCCTTCCCAGACGGCCAGCACCAGCTCGGCGGCGATCGGTATCGGCGGGATCCCGATCGCGACTAAGGACCACCCGGTCCAGCTTCCGATCTACTCGGGCAACCACGGGATCGCCTCCGGCCTGAAGCCCGAGAAGGGTCCGCTGATCGTGTTCGACTGGGGTACCTACCTGAGCCCGTCGGTCGTCAAGAGCTTCGAGCAGCGGTACGGGGTCCAGGTCCAACTGACCACGTACTCGAGCATCAACGAGGCAGTCAAGAAGCTGACCACGGGCGCGATCGCGGCCGATGTGTGGGTCCCGGTCGTGGAGCAGCTCCCGAACTACGTGGCGGCGAAGCTGATCCAGCCAATCAACCACTCCTACCTCCCAAACCTCGCCAACGCGCTGCCCTCGTTCCACAGCCCGTGGTACGACCCCGGTGCCCGCTACACGATCCCGAACTACGTCTGGACGACCGGCATCGCCTGGCGCAACGATCTGATCAAGATCGACCCCGCATCGATGTCGAATCCATGGGACGTGTTCTGGACCGCCACCGGCGACAACGGCAAGATCGGGCTCCAGAATGCCGACCAGTTCGACCCGCTGTCGCTCGCATTGCTGCGCCGCGGGATCACAGACTTCAGCTCGGTCACCCAGGCGCAGGTGAGCACCGCCCTGAGCGACCTGCAGCAGCTCGTCTCCAAGGGCGCGAAGCTCCAGTACACGGCCTTCCAGCCGCTCGGTACCGGTACTGAGGTGCTATCGCAGGCCTGGAACGGCGACGTGATCCTGATCCCCGACTACCTGCCGTCGGGCACGCCGGTGAAGTCGATCAGCTACTGGTTCCCATCGAACGGCCGGGGCTCGGTCAACAATGACTTCTGGTCGATCCCGAAGACGAGCAAGAACCCGGTCCTCGCGCACATGTGGATGAACCACTTCCTGCAAGAGGAGAACGCAATCCAGAACTACAAGGACGTCGGCTACCAGCAGCCGCTCCGCACGCTGTCGCTGGGCGGGCTGAAGGCGGCGAAAGTCGCCGACCCGTACATCCTCGACCTGGTGTGGGTGACGCCGGAGATGGCGGCCAACGGCCTTCCGAACCCGATCCCGACCGCCGCCCAGAACAAGTGGTTCGCGACGGCGTTCGCGACGCTGTCCTCGGGCGCGTCGTCCTGATCGCGGCGGCAGCCTGGCGGTGAGCAGCACGTCGATCTATCCGCGCCGCCAGCTCGCGGCACTCGGGCTGCCCGGCTTCGCATGGGTCGCGGTGTTCGTGGCGGTATCGATCTACGGCCTGTTCTCGACTTCCGTCGGCAGGACCAACCCGCTCCTGTTCCTGCCCGAGCCGGCCTGGAGCCCGGCGCACTGGAGCTTCACGAACCTACTCCACGTCGGGTCCGCGCTGCTGCCCGGAGGCCAGTACTGGCCGGTCGTGTCGCGAACGCTCGTGTACGTCGGGCTCGCGGTCCTCGGCTGCGTGCTGATCGGCTACCCGGTCGCCTACTTCGTCGCGATCCGCGCCAGGCGCTCGAAGCCGATCATCCTCGCCCTGCTCGTGCTGCCGCTGCTGGTCAGCTACATGCTGAGGATGCTGGCGTGGGTAGGCCTGCTCGCGCCGAACGGCTATGTCAACCAGATGTTGAACACGCTCGGCATCATCGGCGGTCCGGTGAACTGGCTTGGCGGCCGGCCGAGCACGGTCGTGATCGCGCTGATCTACGGCTGGGTTCCGTACTTCATCCTGCCGCTGTACGCGGCGCTCGACCGCCTCGACACGCGCTACCTGGAGGCGGCCGCGGACCTCGGCGCGAATGCGTTCAAGACGTTCCTGACCGTGACCCTGCCCCTGTCGACCCAGGGCATCCTCGCGGGCGTGGTGCTGGTGGGACTGCCGATGACCGGCGACTTCTTCACCAACGATCTCGTGTCCGGCAGCCCGCGCACGAGCATGATTGGCAACCTGATCAACGTGTACGCGAATAGCACGGTCGAGCAGGTGACCGCGGCCGCGCTGGCGATCTGGCTGCTCGTGTTCCTGACGCTGCTGTTGGCCTACTACGTGCGCAGCTCGGCCCGCGCGCTCCGGGAGGTGAACGCATGACCGCGCGAGATCGGCGGCGCAGGCTGCCCGCCTACCTCCTCGGGGGCTTCACCTGCCTGTACCTGGCGTGGTCGCTCGGGCCGGCGGTGATCGCGATGGCGTTCTCGTTCAACGCGGGTCGGTCGCGTAGCGTGTGGCAGGGCTTCTCCACGCGCTGGTGGGTCAGCGGCGCGAGTTCGGTGCTGCACGACTCGATCTATCGCGGCGCGCTCGAGCAGTCGTTCAAGCTGGCACTGCTCGACGTCGTGATCGCGGTCCCGCTCGGCGTCGCACTCGCAATCTTCCTCAGCCGCTGGCGCGGCGCCGGCTCGCGCCCGATCAGCCTGCTCGCCTCGTTGCCGCTGGTCGTGCCGGAGCTGGTGCTAGCGGTCAGCCTGTTCGTGCTGCTCACCACCGTGGTCAAGTTCGTGCACCTCGGGACGGTCGCCCAGGTCGTCGGCCAGGTCACGTTCTCGCTCCCGTTCGTGATCGTGATCACGCGTGGCCGGCTAGCTGCAATCCCGATCACTTACGAGGAGGCTGCGCTCGACCTCGGGGCAAACCCGCTCAAGGCGTTCGCGCTGGCGCTCGGCCCGCTGCTCGAGCCCGCGATCGTCGCCAGCGCGATCGTCGCGTTCGCGATCTCGATCGATGACTTCGTGATCACTCAGTACATGTCATCGAACGGGAGCACCCAGACCGTGCCGATGCTGATCTACAACAACGCCCGCGGCCAAGCGACACCGGCGCTCAACGCGACCGCAACGATCATGGTGCTGGTAACGCTGCTCGGAGTCGGGCTCGGCCTGCTCGCGTACCGGATCGTGAGCCGACGCGAGTCGATGGCGCTCGGGGCCGAGCAGGCGCTCGAAGCTCCCGTCGCAGCCGCCGCTGCCTGACCGGCCTCAACCCCCGCCAACCACCGCCTCCAGGCAAACAGCCGCGGCTGCACAGCGTCGGCCTGGGTCGAGTCGTCTCAGGAGACGTGTTGCACTCCCTCTACGGGATCGGCACTGACATGACCGTGAGCAGAGCAAAACCGCCACCGCGGGTACGGACGGGCCGCAGCGGTTCCACTTCCGGCGAGCCGCTGCGATCCACGACAGCACCGTCGCACGGCGCGCGCAGCGGATCGCGGTGATCAGAGGCGGCCGCGTGAGCGCCCCGAACATCAACGAGCAGCTCACCCCCACGGTCGCCTGAGCGCACCAGCGGCCCACGAGGCCGAGCGCAGCAGCGATCCGCAGCGAGTACGGTGGGCGCGATTGAGCACGCCCCCAAGCCCACCGGCCGAGCAGCAAGCGCACACCGAGCACGCTGAACACGGTGAGCAGCGCGCACACGCATTCGCGCGCGAGCACGGCCTCGCCCCACGCGTGTACGCACCGGTACGCGCAACGGCACTGATCGCGCTGAGGCTGTGGTTCCGCATCCGAGTCTCGGGCCCCGAGCAGATCCCCGCCGAGGGACCGGCGATCATCGCTCCCAACCACAAGAACTTCCTGGACCCGTTCTTCGTCGGGATCGCGACGCGCCGGCACGTCCACTACATGACGAAGATCGAGCTGTTCAAGGGCCCGCTGGCGTGGCTGCTGCCGCGGCTGGGGGCGTTTCCCGTGCGCCGCGGCGAGGCCGACGCCGAGGCGCTCGAGACGGCGCGGGCGCTGCTCGCGGCGGGCGAGCTGGTGGTGATCTTCCCCGAAGGCACCCGCGTCGAGCAGCCCGACGTGCTGGGGTCGCCGCACCATGGCGCCGGCAGGCTTGCGCTCGAGACGGGTGCTCCGATCGTGCCCGCAGCGATCACCGGCACCTCACACCTGTGGCGCGGCGCGCTGCCGCAGCTGCGGCGCGTGCAGCTTGCGTTCCTCCCCCCAGTCCGGCCCCAGGGCTCGCTCGGCGCCGACGCCGGCGCGCAGCTGATCGACGAGCTCGTGTGGCCTGCCGTTCAGGAGGAATACGGTCGCCTCAGCGCCAGGCCGGGGCTGATCACCGCGGGGCTGGCGGCCGTCGGGATCGGTGGGGGGTTGCTTGCCAGACGGCGACTCGGGCGCCGCAGCCAGCGGCCGCTGCTCGGCAAAGCCACGCCGCGCCGGCGACGCCTGCTCGGCAACGTCGAGCCGCGCAGGCCGCGGCTGGTCAGGAAGGTCGAGCCGCGCAGGCTGCGGCGGCGCAAGGCGCGCGCCCGCTTGCGGGCGCGCGCCAGCTCGCTGCGGCCACGCCGGCGACGGCGATCATCTCGCCAGTGAGGTCAGCGCTCGCGCGAGCATTATCGACGTCTTTGACGGCGTCTGGACGCGGACTTGGCCCCGCCCACCCGCCCGGCCATGACACCGCCGTACAGCCAGTACGTCTCGTGTCACGGTCCAGGCGGGTGGGATCGATTCCACGCCCAGCCACTCCGTCAAATCCTGCCACCCGTGCTCGCGCGAACCCTTACGTGGGCGCCGACGTCGACTTCGGCCCGTTGCGGTTCCCCGTAGACGTACGGATGGTCAAACACCTGCAGCGGCGGCTCGCCCGCGGGAACCTCGACCGAGAACGCCTCACCCGTCCGGTGGTCGTTGACGGCGACGAACACACGATCATCGTCCTGGCACCACAGCAGCCGGACGAGCACGCCGTTGCTCTGGCGGCTGTTCAACTCGCGCATCGACGTCAACAGTTCGGGGCTCATGTTCGTCACTTCCAAGTCGATGGCAAGTCTCGCAACCGGCCGCTGCGGCGCCATCGGGAGAAGGCACGCCGCGGCGACGGCGAAGCTCGCATCCGCAGATGCGGATTTCCCGCAGCGCGCTCGCCGGCTACCGCCGCTGTAGCGAACGGGTGGATACCCCGAACAGCGCGCTCGAAGCTGGCACGGGAATTCCATATCGAAGAACTTAATAAACTACATTGATCTTGTGTAGTATGTCGAGGGAGATGCTCGTCGACGCCCACCAGCACTTCTGGACGGAGCCGCTCGTGGCGGCGCTGGCAGCGCGCCGACAGCCGCCGCTGATCCGCCACGACAACGCCCTCACCGTGCTGCACTGCGACGGCGAGTTGCCGCTGCCCCGCGCCTGCGCCCACTCGCTGGGCGACAACGAGCTGCCCCGCGCCGGCGCCTACTCGCTGGGCGACGACGACGAGCTGCTGCGCGCCACAGGACGGCGCCGCCGAGCTGAACACCGAGTCAGCCACGGTCTCAGGGCCGGACGCATGCGAAAGCCCGATGTACGATCGTGTGCGCGCCAAGCGTGTGCGCGCAAGCGATGGACGCGCCGTTCGCGATCATCGAAGCCCGAGACCGAAGGGGGCGCTAATGATCTTTCGCCAGATCACACATGACGATCTCGGCTGTGCCTCGTATCTGATCGGCGACGAGCAGGCTGGCGTCGCCGCCGTCGTCGACCCCCGCTTCGAGATCGACGAGTACCTCGATCTCGCGCGCTACATGGGCGTCACGATCGAGCACATCTTCGAGACCCACAACCACGCCGACCACGTCTCCGGCCACGGCCGGCTGGCGGCCGCCACCGGCGCGACGATCCACATCCACCGCGCCGCCAGCCCCGACTACGAGCACGTGCCGTTCGACGACGGCGACGAGTTCGCGCTCGGCGCGCTCACGGTACGGGCGCTGCACACGCCCGGACACCGCCCCGAGCACACCGCGTTCGCGCTGATCGACGGTCACCGCGGCAGTGAGCCGTGGGCGGTGCTGTCGGGCGACACGCTGTTTGTCGGCGACATCGCCCGGCCTGATCTGGCGGTGGAGAAGTCGGAGGGCGCCCGCGGGATCTTCCGCTCGCTCCACGATCGACTGCTGACGCTGGGCGCCGAGGTGGAGGTGTGGCCCGGCCATCTCGGCGGCTCGATGTGCGGCGGGCCGGGGATGGACATGAAGATCTGCTCGACGATCGGCTACGAGCGCGCCCATAACCCGACGCTGGCGATCCTCTCCGAGGACGAGTTCGTGACGGCGGCGCTCGCCAAGCTCGGGCCACAGCCGCCGAAGTTCAAGGCGATCGTCGAGCTCAACCGGGGACCGCTGCTGACCGACGGCGTCGAGCTGACGGCGCTGGCGCCGCGCCAGCTGGAGCAGAGGCAGCGGGGCGGCGCGCTGCTGGTGGACGTGCGCAGCGACCGGCAGTTCGACGACGCCCACATCGAAGGGGCGCTCGCCAACCCAATCCTGCGCGCCGGCTTCGGCACGAAGCTGGCGTGGGTGACCGCCGATCGGCAGGAGGTCGTGTTCATCGGCCGCGACGACGACGACGGTCGCCGCGCCGGCAAGCTGGCGCTCGCCGTCGGCATCCGCAGGCTGGCTGGGTACCTGCACGGCGGGATGACGAGCTGGCATCAGGAGAAGCGTCCGGTGACGCGGACCGAGCGCCTGCCGGTCGACGCACTACCGGACCGCCTTGCCGCCCAGCCCGACCTGCAGCTGCTCGACGTCCGCGATCCAGGCGAGTGGGAGTCCGGCTACATCGCCGGCGCCGTGCTGCAGACCTGGCACGACATCGACGCGATCCCCGACGGCCTCGATCCCGCCAGGCCGATCGCGGTGATCTGCAGCTCCGGGCAGCGGGCCACGACCGCCGCCAGCCTGCTCCAGCGCCACGGCGCGCGCCACGTGATCCATGTCGTCGGCGGCGGCGTGCCGCGGCTTGGCGCGCTCGGCGTCCACCTCGAACGCGGCCGCATACCGGCGTCGGCCGCAGCGTGACGCCGTGCTGCACGCGCAGCTCCCCTGGTACATGGCTGGGCCCGCGCTGGGCCTGTGCGTGGTCGCCTGCCGGCTGCTGCTGAACGGCCGGCTCGGCGTGACCGGCGGCTACTCGGACGTGATCGACAGGCTCCGCCACGGTTCGCTGTCGTTCGACTGGCGCGGCTGCTTGCTGATCGGCGTGGTCGCGGGAGCGGCCGCGTTCGCGCTGCTCGCCGGCGGCCCCGACTTCCACGGCTACGGCTGGCTGACGCGCTCGCTGCACGGCAGCTGGCGAGCGCTGATCGGCCCGATCCTGCTGGTGTCGGGGGCGCTGATCGGCTACGGAGCGAAGCTCGCTGGAGGCTGCACCTCGGGCAACGGACTGAGCGGCAACGCGATGCTGTCCCCCGCGAGCATGGCCGCGACCGCCACCTTCTTCGCCACCGCGATCGTCGTCAGCTTCGTGATCCGCGCGCTGACATGACCGCGGGTGCTTCGACTGCGCGTGCGGGCGCTGCGACGAGCCGCCGGCTCGCGGGATTCGCGATCGGCGCAGCATTCGGCGTCACGCTGTCGTGGAGCGGTATGACCAGTCCCGAGGTGATCCGCCGGGCGCTGCTGTTCCAGCAGGCCTACCTGTTCCTGTTCTTCGCGTCGGCCGTGCTGGTGGCGACGGTCGGCCTGCGCGCACTGCGGCAGCTCCGCGCGCGTGCGCTGCTGACCGGCGAGCGGATCGGCTGGGAGCCTCAGCCGCCGCAGCGGCGGCACATCGTCGGCAGCATCATCTTCGGGTTGGGCTGGGGGGTGGCGGACGCGTGTCCGGGACCGGTCGCCACTCAGGTCGGGCAGGGAATCGCATGGGGGCTGTGGACGCTCGCGGGGGTGGTGATCGGCGTGTGGCTGTTCCTCGCGCGCGGGCACCCCGACAGCGAGCCCGCGTCCGAACGGCAGCCATCGGCGGATGCGACCGCTACCACCCGCACGGGGCTGATCACCACGACCTGATCACGGGCTTCTCGCCGGGCAGCGCGCCCGCCGGCCCGCGCACTGGGCGGGCGGTAATCTGTGCGCCACGGCATGGCCGTTGAAGCTCCCCAAGGCTACTCGCCGGAGGACCTGAAACTCCGGAAGCTGCTCGCCAAGCACAAGCTGTTCGCGCTGTGCGCGGCGGCGTCGGTGGCGCTGATGCTGGCGATGCTGCTGTTCGCGGTGTTCGGCCCGAAGGCGGGCACGGTCACGGACTCCACCTCGTGCTCGCAGTGGGGCTCCACCAACCAGGTGCGGCAGGCCGACTACGCGCGGCTGTACGTCCGCGAGCACGGGCCGCTGTCGGACGGCGCCAGCAGCGTCGGCGCCGTCGAGGGCGCAATCAACAGCGGCTGCATGATCGCCTACGAGAACGACGAGGAGACGACCGTCAGCGTGCTCGAGTCGATCCGCAAGGAGTACTGACGACCGCGGGCACGCTGCTGGTGGCGGCGCTCAGTCCCGGTCGCCCTCGCCCGACAGCGACTGCAACGACGTGTCCGGGTCGGCCAGCGCGCCCGTGTCCACCTGGCGGCGGGAGCGGATCAGCGCCTGGATCTGGTCGGTAACGTCCCACACGTTGACGTTCATGCCGGCGATGACGCGGCCGCCCGACAGCCAGAAGGCGATGAACTCGCCGCCGTCGCGGTCGCCGCGGAACACCACCTCGTCCCAGTCGGCGACGTACCCCGAGTACTCCATGCCGACGTCGTACTGGTCGGAGAAGAAGTACGGCAGTCGCTCGTAGGCGGCGTCGTCGCCGAGCATCGCCCGCGCCGCCGCCGGTCCCTGGTTGAGCGCGTTGGCCCAGTGCTCGACGCGGATCCGGCGGCCGTAGAAGGGGTGCTGGTGGTTCGCCACGTCGCCGGCAGCGAACACGTTGTCGGCTGAGCTACGCAGCCGCTCGTCGACGAGCACGCCGTTGTCGACGTCGAGTCCGGCCCGCTCGGCCAGCCCGACGCGCGGTGCCACGCCGATCCCGACGACGACGAAGTCGCAGTCGACGGTGGTGCCCGCGGACGTGCGCACGCGCGCGACGGCGCCATCCCCCTCGAATGCCTCGACCCCCTGCCCGAGCAGCAGCTGCACCCCGTGGGCGGCGTGCGTGTCCCGGTAGAAGGCGCCCACCTCCTCGCCGAACACGCGCTCGTTGGGCAGCCTCAGCGGGTCGATCAGCGTCACCTCGAGACCCCCCTGGCGAGCCGAGGCCGCGACTTCGGAGCCGATCCAGCCAGCGCCGACAACGGCCACGTGGCCGCCGTCTGAGAAGCGCTCGCGCAGCGCGTCGCAGTCGCCCACCGTGCGCAGGTAGAAGATGCCGCCGAGCTCGGCGCCCGGCACCTCCAGCGCGCGCGGCTCGGCACCGGTGGCCAGCAGCAGCCGGTCGAACTGAAGCTCGCGCTCGCCATCGAGCGTCACCTTCGCCGCCCCCGGGTCGATCGCCTCGACCTTGGTTCCCGTCATCAGCTCGATCTCGCGCTCCTCGTAGAAGCTCTCCGCGTGCACGTAGACCTTGTCGCGCTCCGAGCTCCCCTGCAGGTAGTCCTTGCTCAGCGGCGGACGCTCGTACGGGCGCTCGACCTCGCTGCCGATCAGCACCACGCGCCCGTCGAAGCCGCGCTCACGCAGCTCCTCGGCGGCCTTGGCGCCGGCCAGGCTGGCGCCCACGATCACGAACGTCTGCTCGCTCATCCGTCTTGCTCCTGTGTCGATGGTTGCTCGTCTTCCTGCTCTAATACCCGCTGGGCGATTGTGAACGCCGCATTCGCCGCCGGAACCCCCGCGTACGCCGCGGTGTGCAGCAGCAGCTCGCAGATCTCGTCGCGGCTGAGCCCGTTGCGCTGCGCCGCCCGCACATGCAGCGCCAGCTCCTGCTCGCGCCCCAGCGCGGTGAGCACGGCCAGCGTGACGATGCTGCGCTCGCGGCGGCTGAGCCCCTCGCGCGTCCACACCCCGCCCCACACGTGCTCGGTAATGAACTCCTGGAAAGGCCGCGTGAACTCGGTTGCGCCGGCCAGCGCCCGGTCGACGTGCGCCTCGCCGAGCACCTCGCGGCGCACCCGCTCGCCTCGCTCGTAACGCTCCGAGCCACTCACCGCACGCTCCTCACCGTGCGCGCTCCTCAAGGGCGTGGTCGACCAGCGCCGCAGCTGCCCCCAGGTCCGGGTTCGGTCCGGCGCCCGCCTGGATGGCGGCGCCGTCCAGCTCGAGGTGCTCGAGCAGGTCGCGTGCCCAGGCGGCGGCGGAGCCGGTCAGTCGCAGCAGCTCGGTGATCGTCCCCCACTCGGCCTGCCAGGCGCCGGCGGCCCGCTCCAGCTCCTGCTCCATCGAGGCCAGCATCGTCGCGACGAGCCCGGGTGTGCGCCGGGTGCAGGCGAGCACCGACACGGCGGCGACCGGGTTGCGCTTGTGCGGCATCGCGCTGGAGCCGCCGCGCGGGTGGGCGGGATCCGGGTCGCCCTCGCGCAGCCCCGGCGCGATCGTCACGTCGCGCGCCGGCTTCGACAGGGCGCCGCACAGTACCCCGAGTGCGCACGCGAGCCGCGCGGGGCGGACGCGGTCGGTGTGCCACGGCAACAGCGGCTGCTCGAGCCCGAGCTCGCGTGCCACCTGGGCCGCCATCGCCGGGTCGCGCTTGCCCACGGGGCCGCCCATCTGCACCGCCAGCGGCGCCGCCCGCAGCGCCGCGGCGGCCTCGTCGATCGCGGTCATCCAGCCGGCGGCCCGCATCCCCAGCGAGGTCGGCAGCGCCGGCTGCAGCAGGGTGATGCCGAGGACCGGCAGGTCCCGGTGCCGCCGTGCCAGCAAGCCGGCGGCACCGGCGGCAGCGTCCGCGTCTGCCAGCAGCGGGACCAGCGCGCGCTTGGCGACCAGCATCATCGCCGTGTCGATCACGTCCTGCGAGGTGGCGCCGGCGTGGGTCTCCGCGAACAGCTTCGCCAGCGGCACCACCGGCGAGGCGTGGTCGGCCGCATCGCGTCCGAGCTGCTCGAGGTCGAGCTGCTCGGCGCGCACGCGGCGGCCGCCCATCGCCGCCTCGACGTCGAGCATCGCCTGCAGCCACGCTCGGTCGCTGACCGCCGCGGCCACCTCGCCGCGCGCGTACAGGCCCCCGAACAGCACGGGTGTGGCATCGCCGGACATCGAGCGACAGCCTAGCCCGCCAGGCGATCCGGTAGTGTGTGCGCATAGTGTCCGATCATGCGCATTGCGGACACCGTGGCTGAGGTCGTCTCGCTTCCGCAGGCGGTCGCCACGCTCGTGCGCGACGGCGACAGCGTCGCGCTGGAGGGGTTCACGCACCTGATCCCGTTCGCGGCGGGACACGAGCTGCTGCGCCAGGGGCGGCGCGAGCTGGAGCTGATCCGGATGACCCCGGACATCCTCTACGACCAGATGATCGGGGTCGGCGCGGCCCGCAAGCTGGTTTTCTCGTACGGGGGCAACCCCGGCGTGGGGTCGCTACACCGGTTCCGGGATGCGGTGGAGCACGGTTGGCCCCGCTCGATCGAGCTCGACGAGCACTCGCACGCGGGCATGGCCAACCGCTATGCGGCCGGCGCCGCGAAGCTGCCGTGCGCGGTGATGCGCGGCTACACGGGGACGCAGCTGCTGGAGCACGCGAACGTGCGTCCGCTGCGGTGCCCGTTCACCGGCGAGCAGCTGGTGGCGGTACCGGCGCTGCGCCCCGACGTCGCGATCGTGCACGCACAGGAGGCCGACCGCCGCGGCAACGTGCAGCTGTGGGGAATTCCCGGTGTGCAGAAGGAGGCGGTGCTGGCGGCTGAGCGGTCGCTGGTGACGGTCGAGCGGATCGTCGATCGGCTCGAGCCGCGGCCGGGCGGGGTGACGATCCCCGGCTGGGCGATCGACCTGGTTGCGGAAGCGCCCGGAGGGTCGTGGCCATCGTACGCGCTCGGCGTGACCGAGCGCGACAACGGCTTCTACCGGCTGTGGGACCGCGTGAGCCGCGACCGCGACGAGTTCACCGCCTGGATGCATGAGCACGTCCTGGGCGCGGCGGCGGTGGAGTCGTGAGCGCAGGCGATCGCTCGGCGAGCGCCGGTGGGGGAGCGCCGCGCGCCGATGATGCCGCGGTGAGCATGGATCACAGTCCGCCGAGCACCAGCGAGGTGCAGACGGTGGTGGCCGCCCGGCGGCTGCGCGAGGCCGGGTCGGTGTTCATCGGCGTCGGCCGCCCGAGCACCGCGGCGATGCTGGCGCGCAACGTCCACAACCCCGAGCTTGTGCTGGTCTACGAGTCCGGGACGATCGGGGCCAAGCCGGAGCACGTGCCGCTGTCGATCGGCGACGGCGAGCTCGCGCAGACCGCCGATCTGGTCGTGCCGGTGCCGGAGATGTTCAACTACTGGATCGGGGCGGGACGCGTCCAGGTCGCCTTCCTCGGAGCGGCGCAGATCGACCGTCACGGCAACCTCAACTCGACCGTGATCGGCGATTACGAGCATCCGCGCACACGGCTGCCCGGTGCCGGTGGCGCGCCGGAGATCGCGATCGGCTGCCCGGAGGTGGTGGTGATCGTGCCGCACACGCCGCGGACGTTCGTCGAGCGCTTGGACTTCCTGACGACGAGTGGTGCCCATACCACCGACGTGATCACCGATCTGGGAGTGCTGGAGCCGTGCGACGGCGAGCTGACGCTGACCCAGGTTCACCCTGGGGTCGAGCCCGAGCAAGTGCGACAGGCGACCGGCTGGGAGCTGCGTGTGGCCGAGCGACTGCAAGAGACGGAAGCGCCGACGGCCGAGGAGCTGTCGGCGCTGCGAGCGTTGGTGAGCAGGTGAGCGCGCGAGCTTAGATCGCGTTGGAGCGAATGAACAAAGGTAAGGCTTAGAGTGAGGGTGATTCTCGAGGTGAGGGTGAGTCTTGGCTGAGGCGTACGTCCTCGATGCCGTGCGCACCCCGTTCGGGCGCTACAGCGGCGCGCTCGCCGGAGTCCGGCCTGACGATCTCGCCGCGCACGTGGTCTCGGCGCTGCTGGCGCGCTGCCCACAGCTCGACTCGGCACGGATCGACGATGTCCTGTTCGGCGACGCAGGCGGCGCCGGCGAGGACAACCGCAACGTCGCGCGGATGGCAGTGCTGCTGGCGGAGCTGCCGACGAGCGTGCCGGGCGCCACCGTCAACCGGTTGTGCGGGTCGAGCCTGGAGGCGGCGATGCAGGCCAGCCGGATGATCGAGACCGGCGATGCCGCGATCACGCTGGTCGGGGGCGTGGAGTCGATGAGCCGTGCGCCGTGGGTGCTGGCGAAGCCCGAGCGCAGCTTCCCCCGCGGGCACGAGACGCTGTACTCGAGCACGCTTGGCTGGCGCATGGTCAACCCGCGGATGCCGGAGCGGTGGACGATCTCGCTTGGCGCCAGCGCCGAGAAGCTGGCGGGCCTGTACGGGATCGCCCGACAGGCGCAGGACGAGTTCGCGCTGCGCAGCCACCGGCGCGCGGCCGCCGCCTGGGAGGCCGGCTTCTACTCGCCGTGGGTGGTGCCGGTGCCCGGCACCGAGCTGGAGCGCGACGAGGGGATCCGGCCCGATACCTCGCTCGAGAAGCTGGCAGCGCTGCAGCCGGCGTTCGTCGAGGGAGGCACGGTCACCGCCGGCAACTCCTCGCCGCTGAACGACGGCGCTGGGGCGCTGCTGCTCGCCTCCGCGGAGGGCGCCGGGGCGGCCGGCCGGGAGCCGATCGCGCGGGTCGTGTCCCGCGGTGCCGCGGCCGTCGATCCGGACGTGTTCGGGATCGCCCCGGTGGAGGCAGCGGAGATCGCGCTGCGGCGAGCGGGGATCGGCTGGGAGCAGATCGACGTGGTCGAGCTGAACGAGGCATTTGCCTCGCAGTGCCTCGCGGACATCGGCCAGTGGCAGGGTCTCGACCCCGAGATCGTCAACGTCAACGGCGGCGCGATCGCGATCGGCCACCCGCTCGGCGCCTCGGGGGTGCGGATCTTGGGTGGGCTGGCCCACGAGCTGCATCGCCGCGGGGGAGGATGGGGCGTCGCCGCGATCTGCATCGGCGTCGGTCAGGGCCTTGCCGTCGTGCTCGAGGGGGTGTGAACGAGGGTCCGCAGGCCTATGTGCCCTAGCTGGAGGGGGTGTCAGCAAGTGATCAATCCAGAGGAAGAGACGACCAGATGAGCAGCACCGATACCGAAGTCAGCGAAGACCGGGCGATCTACGACCCGGTGGTGTTCACGCCGACCTCATACCTGCGCGAGCGGCCCGAGGCGCAACCGCCGCCCGACTTCGAGGGCTACAAGTCGACCCGGCTGCGTCATCCCAAGCAGCCGCTGGTGTACATGCCGCAGACGATCACCGAGATCACCGGGCCGCAGCTCGGCGACGTGCGGGCCGGCGGCGAGTTCGACAGCGATCTGACGCGGCAGCACGACGGGGAGCCGATCGGCGAGCGGATCATCGTCTTCGGGGTCGTGCGCGACACCGAGGGCAAGCCGCTGCGCAACACGCTCGTGGAGATCTGGCAGGCGAACGCCGCCGGCCGTTACCTGCACAAGTGGGATCGCTGGCCGGCGCCACTCGACCCCAACTTCTCGGGCGCCGGGCGATGCGTGACCGACGATCGGGGTCGCTACTCGTTCACCACGATCAAGCCCGGCCCCTACCCGTGGGGTAACCACTACAACGCCTGGCGCCCCGCGCACATCCACTTCTCGCTGCTGGGCCGGGCGTTCACGCAGCGGCTGGTGACGCAGATGTACTTCCCCGGCGACCCGTTCTTCCCGTATGACCCGATCTTCAACTCGGTGCGTGACAGGCGCGCCCGGCAGCGGATGATCTGCGAGCTCGACATCCACGCGACTCGGCCCAACTGGGCCCACGCGTACCGCTGGGACGTGTACCTGCGTGGGCCGGCCGCGACCCCGTTCGAGCAGGCGCACTGATGCCGTGCACGAATTCTGATCGATCACGCCGGCGTGAGGAGGATTGCTGATGCCACGCACGTATCCCGATGACGGCCGCCTGATCTACGAGACGACGCCGTCGCAGACGGCCGGGCCGTACTTCGCGATCGGGCTGACGTTCGAGGCGGGGCCGTGGGTCGTGCCCGAAGGCACGCCAGGGCTGATCCGGATCAGCGGCACCGTCTACGACGGCGACGGCGAGCCGATCCCGGACCACGTGATCGAGACGTGGCAGGCGGACGGCGACGGCCGCTTCGCCGACCTGCACGGGCACGGCGGGCGCTCTCAGCTGCACGGGTTTCGCGGCTTCGGGCGCTCCGGCCGCGAGGACGGCGACGGCACGTTCGAGCTGTTCACGGTGAAGCCGGGACGCGTGCCCGGGCCGGGCGGCAAGCTGCAGGCGCCGCACATCGACGTGACGCTGATGGCGCGCGGCATGCTGAACCGCACGGTCACGCGGATCTACTTCGCCGACGAGCAGGCCGCCAACGCCGAGGACCCGGTGCTGGCCGGGGTTCCGGGCGAGCGCCGGGCGACGTTGCTCGCGCAGCCCGCCGACGACGGCTACCGCTTCGACATCCGGCTGCAGGGAGACGATGAGACCGTCTTCTTCGACGTCTGACGGCCGCTTCTTCGTGCAGTCGCTGGACCGCGGACTGACCGTGGTCCGGGCGCTCAACGCCCCCGGCCCCGGCCAGACGCTGTCCGAGGTGGCCAGCAGCACGGGGCTGCCTCGGGCCGCCGCCCGCCGCTTCCTGCTGACGCTGGAGCAGCTCGGCTATGTGCGCAGCGCCGACCGTCGCTTCTCGCTGACGCCGCGGGTGCTGGATCTGGGCTACGCGTACCTGTCGAGCCTGAGTCTGCCCGAGCTGGCCCAGCCGCACCTGCGGGACCTCGTCGGCCGCGTCCACGAGTCCTGCTCGATGTCGGTGCTCGACGGCGCCGACATCGTCTATGTCGCGCGCGAGCCGACGCGGCGGATCATGACCGTGTCGATCTCGATCGGCACCCGCTTCCCGGCCTACGCGACCTCGATGGGCCGGGTGCTGCTGGCCGAGCTGAGCTCGGGCGAGCTGCACGCGCGCCTCGACCGCTCCGAGCTGGCGCCGCTGACCAGCCAGACGCTGACCGATCCCGGCAAGCTCGAACGGGAGCTGGCGCGCGTCCGCCGCCAGGGGTGGGCACTGGTCGACCAGGAGCTCGAGCACGGGCTGCGCTCGATCGCCGCTGCGGTCCACGACTCAGGCGGATGCGCGCTTGCCGCGGTCAACGTGTCCACCCACGCCAGCCGCACTACGCTGGAGGCGCTGCGGGCGCAGCTGCTGCCCGAGCTGCTGCGCACGGTGGCCGCGATCGAGCGCGACGTCGCCGCCGGTGGACCCGCATCGGCCGCCTCCGGTGGACCCGCATCAGCCGCCGCCGGTGGACCCGTATCAGCCGCCGCCGGTGGACCCGTATCGGCCGCCGCCGCAGGACGCCAACCTGCGGCCGCCGGCGCTGCGTCGGCCCCCAAAGCTTC
>JASHQV010000093.1 GCA_030038955.1 Solirubrobacteraceae bacterium | reverse complement strand
CGGCGTCCCGGAACGCCCGCGCCGGCATCACGCCGGTGCGATCGCGCAGCTCCAGCGCCAGATAAGGCGAGCCGCTGCGAGTGCTGAGCCGGTCCTTGCGCGTGCACGCGAACACGCCGTCGACCTCGTCGCCCGCCCGCAGGGCGCTGATCGTCTGCGCGGTCGCCATCAACCCATGATGTACGGTGAACCGGATGCAGTCTCAGCATCCAGGCGGTTCGTGGTGAACCCGCTCGAGTGGAGCTACCGTCCCGACGGCCTCCGAGCGCCGGCGCTGGTGTGCGCGTTCCGCGGCTGGAACGATGCCGCCGACGCCGCCTCCTCCGCGCTCAGCTTCGTCGGCGAGTCATTCGACGCGCAGCGGTTCGCGACGATCGACCCCGAGGAGTTCTACGACTTCCAGGCGACCCGCCCGCGGATCAAGATGGCGGACGGCCAGACCCGCGCGATCGAGTGGCCGGCGGTGGAGCTGTACGAGGTCCGGATCCCGCGCGCGCCGCGTGATCTGATCCTGCTCGGCGGCAGCGAGCCGTCGTTTCGCTGGCGCGGCTTCACGACACTGATCATCGAGCTCGTCGAGGCGATCGGCGTGCAGCTCGTCGTCACCCTTGGCGCGTTGCTGGCCGACGTCCCCCACACGCGCCCGATCGCGGTCACCGGGCTGGCCTCGGATCCGGTGCTGGTGCAGCGCCTCGGACTGACCCAGTCGACCTATGAGGGGCCGACCGGGATCGTCGGCGTGCTGCACGGCGCCTGCCAGGCAGCGGGGCTGCCGTCGGCGAGCCTGTGGGCGGCGGTGCCCCACTACATCGCCGCCAGCCCCAACCCGAAGGCAGCGTTGGCGCTGGTGCGCAAGCTCGAGGGGCTCGTCGGCGTGGTGATCGACGCAAGCGACCTGGAGCAGGCCGCAAGCGACTACGAGCGCCAGGTCAACGCCGCCGTCCAGAGCGACCCCGATGTGCAGGCGTTCGTCGAGCGGCTCGAGCAGGCGGCGATCGATGAGCAGGATGACGTCACCGAGCTGCCGTCGGGAGAGTCGATCGCGCGAGACCTGCAGCGGTTCCTGCGCCAGCGCGGCGGCGAGCCGCCGGGACGGCCGCCGAGCTGAGCGGTCTTGCCGGGGGCGCTGGCCTTGGGGCCAGCGCCCCGGTGCCTGCGCGCCCCGCGCTCCGCGACGGGCACACCCGCGACGAGGGCACCTGGCACGCAGCGCCTCAGTGCCCCGCCACGGGCACACCCGCGGCAAGGGCACCTGGCGCGCAGCGCCTCAGTGTCCCGCCACGGGCACACCCGCGACGAGGGCACCTGGCACGCGGCGCCTCAGTGCTCCGCCGCGGGGCACACCAGCCGGTAGTCGCAGGCCGAGCAGGCCTGCAGCGATGGCGTCGGCTCGAACTCCTGGGCTCGGATCCCGTCGGCCACCTGCACCGCGACCGAGCGGATCCACTCGGCCCGCTCCTCGTCGCCAGGGACCGCCACCTTCTCGTCGTCGAGCAGGTAGTAGTAGGCCCCGCGCGAGGCCTCGAGGCCCCACGCCTCGCGGGCACCGACCGCGTACAGCGACAGCTGCACGTCCTCGGACAGCTGCGCCGCGGTCTTCGGTCGCCCAGTCTTGTAGTCGATCAGCTCGTACTCGCCGCTCTCAGTCCGGTCGACGCGATCGACCCGCCCCCGCAGCAGATGCGGCCCGAGGTGGAAGGTGAACTGCCGCTCGAACCACAGCGGCTGCGCGTCCTCGGAGCTCGCCCGCTCGTGGTAGCGCGCGAGCGCCGCCGCCGCCTTGCCGCGCAGCTGCCGCTCCTCCTCGGAGTCGCCGAAGCCACCACGACGCCAGCCCGCGTCGAGCAGGCCGAGCAGCTCGGCGAGCGGCGCCGGCGAGGAGTCAGCGGCGCCGAACGAGTCGCCGCCGCCGTGGTAGCGCTCGAGCACCTGGTGCATCAGGATCCCGAAGCGCTGGTGCAGCGTCGGCTCCTGCGGGATCCGGAAGATGCGCGCGAACTTGTAGCGCAGCGGGCACGCGCGGTAGCTGTCAATGTCGGTCGCCGACAGCACCACGCCGTCGCCGCGCAGCGGCAGGAAGCGCTCGAGCGAGGGCTCGTCCCGCGCTGCCACGACCTGGGCGCGCCGGCGCGCGTCGCGCTCGGCGTCCAACAGGTACTCGTCCAACAGCGACGAGCCAAAGATCTCGCGCTGCTCGGCGGTGACCGCCTGGCCGATGCGGGCGTTGACGTCCCCGAGCGCCTCCGCCACCCCCTGCCCGTCGGGCCGTGACAGCAGCGCCGCGAGCTTCAGCAGCTCGAGGTAGCGGACGACCGCGTGCGAGACGTCGAGGTCGGTGTCGAAGCGCAGCTCGCCGAGCCGCGCGCCGGCGCGGATCGTCCCCTCGAGCAGCTCGTCGCGCACCAGCCGGTAGGTCGACTGGAGCGTCTCATCTGGGCCGAACAGCTCCTCGTCCTTGTCCTCCCAGGGGACCGCCAGCGCCCGCCGGGCCGCCTCCACGAGCTCGGCCGGAGCGGTCGCCGGTCCCCGATCTGCCGCGCACGGATAGCTCAGCACCGCCCGGCGGCGGGCGCGGCTGACCGCCCCGTACAGGCGGCTGCGGAGCACCGCCGCCCGGGACCGCTCGTCGTCGGGAGGCAGCTGCTCATGCAGCAGCTCGTCGGGGATCGGCTCGGGAGGCGGCACGCTCAGACCCGCCCCCAGCCCGAGCACGAACACGTGATCGACCTCGAGCCCGCCAGTGGCATCGAGTCCTAGCACCTGCACGGCCGCGGGGCTGACCAGCTCCGGGTCCTCGTGCTCGCGCAGCCCGAAGTCGGCCACCGCCGCGATCGAGCGGGCGAACTCGCGTGGCGTCGCCTGCGGCGCGCGGCCGACGTAGGCGCCGGCCAGCTCGCCGAAGCGAGCGAGCGCCCGCAGCCGCTCGACGACGTCCGCCTGGGCAGCGAACAGCTGCTGCCGGCGCAGCCCGATCCGCTCGATCAGCCGGTGTACGTAGAGGTCGGGGCGGACCGTGTCGATCTGCGCGGCGCCGGCCCGGTAAAGCTTGAGGAACACGCGGATGCGCTCGCGCGCCTCGGGTGGCACCTGGGGTGACTCGGTCGCGGCGGCCAGCGCTGCGACCATGTCGAGCTTGCGCCGGCGGGCGATCTGGGTACAGCGGGCGATGTCGATCGAGCGCAGGTCGATCGGTGGGCGCGCCAGCGCACGAACGACGGCGGCGGCGTCACCGGGGTCCGCCAGCAGCCGCAGCCACGCCAACAGGTCACGGATCTCGGCGCGCTGGAAGAACGCGGCCTCGCCGATCAGCCGGTGGGGAACGGCGCGCTCCTCGAGCGCGACCGACACGGCCTGACCCGCCAGCGAGATCTCCGGCACGACCACCGCGATGCGTCCGGGCGCCACCTCCTCGTGCGCGATCAGCCGCTCGATCTCCGCCGCCACCGCCTGGGCCTGGGCGCGCTCGTTGGCGCATCGCCAGAACGCCACCGTCCGCTCCGCCGGATCGCCCGCTTGCAGCTCGCTCTCGGATGAGGCGGCGTCGCCCAACCCGAGCGCCCACGCGGCCTGCATCACCGCCGGCGAGCAGCGGTGAGAGCCCAGCAGCTGCACCGCCTGCCCGGCTGCGCCCTCGAAGCCGTCGAGCCGGGCGGCGGCCGCGCCCCGGAACCGGCGCAGGCCCGCGAGCGGGTCGCCGGCGACCGTCAGGTGTCGCCCGCCGACGGCGGCCACCAGCCGGGCGGGCGCGAGGTCCAGCTCCTGAGCGTCGTCGACGAGCACGTGCTCGAACGGCTGGCGCGCGGCAGGACGCTCGCCGAGCAGCCGCAGCGCGAGCCGCACGAGGTCGCGCTCGTCGCAGGCGCCGGCGTCTCGCAGCATCTGCTCGTGTGCCCGGAACACCTCGGCGAACTCGCGTTCCGCCGGATCGTCGCGGCCGGCCGCCCAGGCGGCAAACGCGTCGGCGTCCACGAGCTCCGCCTCGAGCCGGTCGATGCGGCGGATGAAGCGTCCCAGCAACGCACCCGCGTTGCCGGCGAAATCGTGGTGCCGCAACGGCAGCTGGTCGATCCGCTCGGCGAGCATCGCCAGCCGGTCGCCCTGGCCGAGGATCGCGTCGGGCAGCTCCGGATAGCTGCCGGCGCGGCGCAGGATCAGCGCCGCCAGCTGCGCCGGCGTCGCCACCACGAGCTCGCTGTAGCCGTCGCGCAGCGCCTGCTCGAGCCGCACCCGCGCGGCCTCGACACGCGCCGCGGTCGGCGCGATCCATGCGATTCGGTCGGGCATCAGCCCCTGCTCGACGAGCCACAGGAAGCGTTCGAGCAGCAGCTCGGTCTTGCCGCTGCCGGCCGGGCCGCGCACGACCAGCGGACCGCCGGCGTGATCGACCAGCGTCCGCCAGTCCTCGGTGGCGGCGGTTGGGGCTCCGCTCACGTCTGACAGCATAGGTCGGTGATGGACGACGTCCGCTCCGTCAACGAGGTCGACTGGCTGGGCGCGTGCCGCCGCGCCAGCGAGCGTCTGGGCGAGATGCTGTCGCGGACCGGCAGCATCGCCGAGCGCGCGGTCGAGACCGGCTGGCGCGGCCGCGGCGGCGATCGCACGCTGGTGATCGACGAGTCCGCCGAAGCGATCGTGCTCGACGAGCTGGAGCGACTCCACGACCAGGGCCACCGGTTCAGCGCGCTGTCCGAGGAGCGCGGCGAGATCGACTTTGGCGACCGCTGCGTGCGGGTCGTGATCGACCCGATCGACGGCTCGCTGAACGCCAAGCGCGGCCTCCCCCACCACGCGCTGTCGGTGGCGGTCGCCGGCGGGCCGACGATGGCGGACGTGGACTTCGGCTACGTCTACGACTTCGGGCCGCGCGAGGAGTGGTGGGCGCGTCGGGGCGCGGGTGCCTGGCTCAACGGGCGGCAGCTCGACCGCGCGCTGGATGAGCGCCGCGGCCGCGATGGCCGCCTCGAGGCGCTGGGGATCGAGTCGGCCGATCCCCGCTGGGTACAGGCGTCGATCGACCAGCTCGTGACCGCCGCCTACCGGCTGCGGGCGATGGGCACGATCGCCGCCTCGCTGTGCCAGGTGGCGGCCGACCGCCTCGACGGGCTCGTGTCGTTGCACAACTGTCGCGGCTTCGACGCGGCCGCGGGTCAGCTGATCGTGCGCGAGGCCGGCGGCCTGGTCAGCTTCCCGCGCTGCGCGGAGCCGCTGGCGGCACCGCTGGATGCGGCGCCGCATTCGCCGGTGGTCGCCGCGCGCAACGCCGAGACACTGCACGAGCTCGAGCGGATTCCGT
>JASHQV010000092.1 GCA_030038955.1 Solirubrobacteraceae bacterium | reverse complement strand
GTGCGGCATGATCCAGTATCTGATGCTCGTACGGCAGCGGCGGACCGCGGGACGGTACCGGTTCAGCTGGCATCTTCCCCGCCTTCCATGGCTGCCGGGCAGGACTTCCGCGGCGGCGTGCACCGTTGTCACGGCGGATGGCGAACGACCGCGGCAAGAGCGGCGCGCAGAGCGGCTTGATGCGCATCAGCACGCTCAACCTGACGCCTTCGACTGAGTATCTCCGCAGCGCCTCGTCGCGAGCGCCGCCATCGTCGGATGCGCCGCGTTCGCGACCGGCTTGGGACTCGGCCCCTGGTGGTGGCGTCGGTCGCGTCTTCGGATACGGTTCCCGCGTGACCGAATTCGCCCAGCCGCTGCGCGAGCAGGACGTGGCGAGCGATCCGTTCGAGCAGTTCGCACGCTGGTTCGCCGAGGCCGGCGAAGCGGTTATCCGGGCGCCGGAGGCCGCTGCCGTCGCGACGGCCACGCCCGATGGCGCGCCGTCGCTGCGGATGGTGCTGGTCAAGCAAACGAGCGAGCCCGCGTTCGTGTTCTTCTCCAACTACGACAGCCGCAAGGGCCGCGAGCTGGCCGCCAACCCGAGGGCGGCGCTGCTGTTCCACTGGGATGCGCTCGGCCGGCAGGTGCGGCTCGAGGGCGTGGTGGAGCGGCTGGCGGCGGCGGCGTCCGCCGAGTACGTGCGCAGCCGCCCGCGCGGCAGCCAGCTGAGCGCGCTCGCCTCGCACCAGAGCCGGCCGGTGGTCGACCGCGAGACGCTCGAGGCACGCGTGGAGGAGCTGGCGGCATGCTACGCCGGACGCGAGCTGCCGGTTCCCGACTTCTGGGGCGGCTACCGCCTGCTGCCGGACAGCTTTGAGTTCTGGCAGCATCGCGAGGACCGCCTCCACGATCGGCTCCTGTACACGCGCGCTGACCCGCCACCGGGGTGGAAGCTGGTGCGGCTGGCGCCGTAGCGCAGCCTGACGCACTTAATGCTGCGCATAGCCGCATTAAGTGCGTCACCCCCCTCGGGCACCGACGCCGGCGCGCTATCCGAGTAACTCAAGCGTCAGCAACGCCGGCGCGCTGTCCGAGCAGCTCCAGCGTCAGCGACGACGGTGTGCGCTATCCGAGCAGCTCCAGCGTCAGCGACGACGGCGCGGCAGCCGACCGCTCGATCGTGTACACGCCGCCAGCGAGCTGCGCGAGCTGTGCGGGGATCGGCGTCAGGTGTGGCGTGTCCGCCGTCGACAGGGTCAGCCGCAGCCGATCCCCGGCGGCGATCGTCGCCAGCGTCGGGAAGATCTCGATCTCGTACTCGGTCACCTTCCCCCGCGTCACCGGGCTGGCCGAGGCCAGCGTGTAGGGGTGGTAGGGCAGCAGCATCGCGCCGTCAGACGTCCACGAGCGTTTGGCGTCGACCGCGCGCAGCGAGCCCAGCAGCGCGCCCTCGGTCAGCGGGTAGGAGCTGCCGCTCGGCGTCACGTCCTCGAGCTCGGCGACCAGCTCGGTCTCCCGGGTGGTCGCGCTGGCGTAGATCGTCGCCGTGATCGGACCCGCCACCGCGGCGGCATGCGTGAATGGCGCGGACGTGTAGCTGATCGTCCACGGGCCGGCCTGCGAAGCCTGATCGTCGTCCGCGCACGGCGCCAGCAGGTCGGCGGAGTGCGCCGGGATCGAGATCCCGCCCATCGACCACTGGTCGATCGGTCGCCCGCACGGGTTGCCGGACGGGCTCCAGACGATCTCGTCGCTGGTGGCGATCCGCGGCGGCGCGTCGCGCGTCAGCGTATCGCCCGCGCCGAGGTAGAAGCGAGCCGGGGTCGCGCCCGTGAACGGATACGTGGTGGTCTCGTCGAAGCGACCGGACCCGAGGTCGTAGTAGTGCAGCGGCGTCGGCGTCCGCGCCATGCCCGTGTGCTCGTGCTTGAGCCACGTGTCGAACCACTCGAGCTCGAGCGGATCGACGTCGACGCTCGAGCCGTTGAGGTGCTCCCACGGCCCGTCGACCAGCTGATAGCGGCCCGTGACGCGTTGGCCGGGCCGCATCGGCGCGGACACGCTGCGGTGGTCCCAGGCGTTCTGCAGCTCGGCGTAGTCGAGCGGCTCGCCGCGCTGGAACAGGTCGAACTCGCCGCCGACGATGTAGGCCGGGATGCGGTTGGCGACGATCCGCGCGAGGTAGGTCTGCGGGTTGCGCGCCTGCCAGTAGGAGCCGTCGTAGTCCTCGTCGCCGCCGCCGAGCACGTTCAGCGTGGTGGCGGCGTGGTAGCTGGCAAGCCCGCCCGCGTGATCGGTCTCGATCGCGGCCAGGTCCGAGAGCAGCTCCGGGTCGGTGGCCGTGTCGGCGAGCGGGTTGGCCAGATTGAGGCCGCCGGTCAGTCCCAGGTACAGCTCGTCGAACTCGAAGTCGATCAGCCCGCCCATGAACGACGTGTCGCGATAGATGTCGTTGGCCGGAACCATCGGGAAGATCGCCTTCAATGGCGAGTGCCTGCCGACCGCGCCCGCCAGCAGCAGCTGGTCGATCCCGAGGTAGGAGGGCCCGTAGGTGCCGACGCGACCGTCGGCGTGGGGCAGCCGCGCGGCCCACTTCAGCACGTCGATCGCGTCCCGCTGCTGGATCGGGTCGAACAGCCCCCAGCTTCCGTTCGAGTCGCCGGTGCCGCGCACGTCCTCGACGACCTCGATGTAGCCGCGCTGGACCAGGTAGTTGTCGGCGCCGCCGGTGGGCGAGCCACCGCCCGGCGACGCGGCCGAGCCGGGGCTGCTCGAGCCACCCTCGCTCTTGCCGTACGGGGTCATCGTCAACAGCACCGGGAACGGCCCCTTGGCAGCTGCGCCCGAGGCGGTCGTCGGATAGATCTCGTCGACACGAATCGTGGTCCCGCCAGCGCCTCGTACGGGGATGTCATTGCTCGAGGCGGTCCCGTAGATCGCAGGCTCCGGCTTCCAGTGGCTGCCGCGCGCGGCGCTCGCCGTGATCACGCTCGCCGGCAGCTGCGGCGTCAACCCGACGAGGCTGGATGGAGCTGACTCGACGGCGGGTGCCCCGGGAGGAGGCGAGGGGGTCGCCGCGGCCGCCG
>JASHQV010000091.1 GCA_030038955.1 Solirubrobacteraceae bacterium | reverse complement strand
GACTCGGCCGTCTGATCCTCGACGAAGTCGCCCAGCTCGGACTCCTCCTCCTCGCCGATCGGCTTCTCCAGCGATACCGGCTGCTGCGCCATGCGCAGCACGTCACGCACCTCGCGCACGGTCGTCTCGAGCTCGGTGGCGATCTCGTCGGCGGTCGGCTCGCGGCCGAGCTGTTGCACCAGCTGGCGCTCCACGTGAACCACCTTGTTGAGCTTCTCGACCATGTGCACGGGGATCCGGATCGTCCTTCCCTTGTCGGCGATCGCCCGGGTGACGGCCTGACGGATCCACCAGGTCGCGTACGTGGAGAACTTGTAGCCGCGGCGGTAGTCGAACTTCTCGACCGCCCGGATCAGGCCCATCGAGCCTTCCTGGATGAGGTCGAGGAAGGTCAGCCCGCGCCCCAGATAGCTCTTCGCGATCGACACCACCAGCCGCAGGTTGGCCTCGATCATCTGCTGCTTGGCGGCCATGTCGCCGCGCTCGATCCGCCGAGCGAGGATCACCTCCTGCTCGGCGGTAAGCAGGTCCACGCGGCCGATCGCCCGGAGGTAAAGACGCAGCGAGTCCAGCGACGGCTCCACCGTCAGGTCGACCTCGACCTGCTTGCGCGGCTGGTCCGGGGTCGCGTCGACATCCGCTGCCGCGCTGGCCTCGACGGTCGATCCCTCCGAGCGCGCCGGCCGGCCATCGGCCTCCACCACCTCGATCCCGTGCTCGTTGAGGTGCGCGTGCAGCTCCTGCACCTGCTCCTTGGTGACCTCCAGCTCCTCCAAGCAGGCGGCGATCTCCTCGAACGTGAGGAAGCCCCGGTCCTGGCCATCTGCAATCAGATCGCGGAATTCATCCAGCTCCGCGATCGGCGCCTCGTCCGCAAGCAACGCGATTGCCTTATCGGTCACGCCCCCGGTGCTCCTCTCGTATGCCCTGAACCCCTTGCGTGGGGCTCCCTCTCCGACCTCTGTGCTCGTCTCCCTCCACGTGCCTGCCGTCACCCCCGGTGACGGGCAGCACTGCGAGACTGGCGATTGATAGCACAAACTCGGCGGTTGTCCATCCGTGTTAGTTGCGCATTGAGGAGCCGGACGCGCCCGCGCCTCGTCACCCCCTGGCCGAGCTGCCAGCCGAGCTCGCCCAGCGCCCACTAACCTTCGGTGAGAGCGCAATGGCGACGAGCCCTTCCACCCAGACCACGCCACCGGACGTTCAGGCACGCCTGCCGAGCGTCTCTGTCGGCCTCTCGCGCGTCGGCGTGACCGGCGTCGAGAAGGTGATCAGGCTCCGCCACAACGGGGGGGAGCAGCTGTTCTCGGCGCGCTTCCAGTGCGTGGTCGACCTCGGGCCCTCGCAGAAGGGCGCGCACATGTCGCGCTTCGAGGAGGTCGTCAACGAGGCGATCGGCGAGGTCGTGCTCGGCGAGGCGACGTTCAAGGCCGAGACGCTCGCCCAGCACATCGCCGAGCTGGTGCGCGAGCGCCAGCGCGCCCGTCGCGCCGAGGTGCGCGTCGAGGCGCGCTTCCCCGAGCACAAGCCGGCGCCGGTGTCGGGCACCCAGACCCAGGAGCTGTACACGCTGCACGGCTGGGCGACGTCGACGCAGCTCGGCACGCGCCGGCTGATCGGCGTCACCGCCCAGGGCATGACCGCGTGCCCGTGCGCGCAGGAGTTCGTCGCCGCGGCCGCCCGCGAGCAGCTGCTCGAGGAGGGCTTCGACGAGGCCGAGGTCGAGCGGATCCTCGAGGTCGTTCCGGTCGCCACCCACAACCAGCGCGGGCTCGGAACCCTTTACATCGGCTGCCCCGAGCAGTGCGAGACCGAGATCGAGGCGGCGACGCTGCTGTCGATCGTCGAGGGCGCGATGTCCAGCGAGATCTACGAGCTGATGAAGCGCAGCGACGAGGCGCACGTGGTCGCGAAGGCCCACCGCCGCCCCCGGTTCGTCGAGGACTGCGTGCGGGAGATGATCAGGGGCGTGATCGAGCAGCTGCCGGCGTTGGAGGACGAGGCGTTCGTGTCCGCCCGCCAGGAGAATCTCGAGACGATCCACCAGCACAACGTGGTCGCCGAGCGCTTCGGGACGCTGGGGGAGATCCGGCGCGAGCTCGACACGGGCGTCGCCTCGGCGCAGCATACGAGCCGGCGCAGCTGGCTCGAAGCGGCTGCGTGAGACGTCATAGCGCTCACGGGCGGCGGCTGCGATGAGGGCCGCCGTGCTCGTCGGGCAGCGGCAGCTGCTCGAGCTGCGCGAGCTGGCTGATCCGAGCCCCAAGCCGGATCAGCTCAGATTGGAGGTCAAGGCCTGCGGCGTGTGCCGCACCGACCTGCACCTGCGCGATGCGGAGATCCCCGCCACGAGGCTGCCGGTCGTGCTCGGCCACCAGATCGTCGGCGTCAGCGAGGACGGGCGCCGGGTGGGCGTGCCGTGGCTGGGGTGGACCTGCGGGGAGTGCCGCTTCTGCCGCAGCGACCGCGAGAACCTGTGCCTGCGGGCGCGCTTCACCGGACGCGACATCGACGGCGGCTTCGCGCAGCTGACCGTCGCCGACGAGCGCTACTGCTTCGCGCTGCCCGACGAGCTCGGCGACCAGCAGGCGGCGCCGCTGCTGTGCGGCGGCCTGATCGGCTACCGGGCGCTGCGGCTGGCCGGCGACGGCGAGCGCCTCGGGCTGTACGGGTTCGGGTCGGCCGCGCACATGATCTGCCAGGTCGCCGTCTGGCAGGGCC
>JASHQV010000090.1 GCA_030038955.1 Solirubrobacteraceae bacterium | reverse complement strand
TTCACGCGCTCGGGCGTGTAGTCGAAGAAGCCGCCGCCCGTCTTGATCCCGAGCCGACCTGCGTCATGCAGCTTGGTCGCGGTCTCGGACACCTCGGACGCGCTGGAGAGGACCTGGTTCAGGTAGCTGGCGACGCTCGTGTAGATGTCGAGCCCGGCCATATCGAGCAGCTCGATCGGCGGGACGACCGCCAGCTTGTAGCCGATCCCCCACTTCACGCAACGATCGACGCCGTCGATGTCGATCACGCCCTCGTCCACGAGCGCCAGGCATTCGCGCATGATCGCGTACAGCACGCGGTTCTCGACGAAGCCCGGGGACTCTTTTCTCAGCGTCACCGGCTCGTAGCCGATCCTCCGGGTGAGCTCCTCGATCGCCGCCGTCGTCTCGGGGGCTGTGCGCTCGCCGGGGATCACCTCGTTCATCGGGATCAGGTGCGGCGGGTTCGACCAGTGCCAACCGATGACCCGTTCGGGGTGTTCGAGGTCCGCCGCCAGCTTTGTAACCGGAATCCCAGAGGTGTTGGAAGCGATGATCGTCTCCTCAGAGCAGCGCTCCTCCACGTCCGCCAGCACCTTGGTCTTGATTCCCAGGTCCTCGGGCACAGCCTCAACGACCAGCTCGGCACCGTCGAGCGCCTTCGCCGGATCGCTCTCGTAGATCAGCTCGCCGCCGTCTCGCACCGGCACGTCGAGGCGATCGAGCACGCTCTGGGCCAAGCCAACGGCACCCCGGGCGCGCTCGAGCGCACCCGCGTCGATGTCGTAGAACGTCACACGCAGCCCGGCACGAGCAAGCACCGCGCCCATGCCGGGACCCATCGTCCCGACGCCGATGATCGTCGCACGCTTTAGGTCAGTCATGATGTCTCCTTGCTCGTCGCAGTTGAGTTTGTGAGCGCGCGCCACACGCGCTCGGGTGTCAGCGGCAGCTCTTGCATCGGCACGCCGGCATCGGCGAGTGCGCAGACGATCGCTGCGGGCACCGCCGCGAGTGCTCCCTCGCCGCAACCCTTGGCGCCGTACGGCCCAGGGCCGTCGCCGTTCTCGACGACGATCGAGCGCATCGACCCGGGAAGATCGCTGATCCGAGGCACGCGATACTCGAGCAGGCTGTCGTTGATCACCCGACCGTCGTCAAAGCGCAACTCCTCGAACAGCGCGTTGCCAAGCCCCTGCATCGCTGCGCCCTCGTCCTGCCGTCGGACGAGCTGCGGATTGATCGCGGTCCCCACGTCGGCCACGGTCGCGGTGCGAAGCACATTGATGATCCCGGTGTCCGGATCGACCTCGACCTCGGCTCCGGCCACGCACACCTCCCAGAAGTGAGGGCCCTCGGCGTAGGAGCCCGTGGCTGCGCCCTCGGGTCTCACCTCGCCGCCCTCGATGATCTCGCCGCCGCGAAAGCCGAAGCGAGCGGCAATCACGTCCGTGAAGTCGAGCTCCTCGCCGGCCCACGACGCGCGGCCGCCCGAGAGCTCGACCTCCTCGGGTTCGACGCCCCAGCGCTCAGCCGCGGTCTCCCTGAGCCGGTCGGCCACCGCGTGGGCAGCGCGCTGAACCGCAAGCCCGGCGATCGTGGTGGAGCGGCTGGCGCCGGTCGATCGGTCATACGGCGTGAAGCGAGTATCGGCGCCATGGACGCGCAGCCGCTCGCTGGAGGTCCCCAGCTCCTCGGCCGCGATCTGAGCCATCACCGTGCGCGCCCCCTGACCGAGCTCGGTCGTTCCTACGTACACGTCGCCCGAACCATCCGAGCACAAGCGAACGGATGCGCGCGAGACCGGATGAGCTCCGGCAGCCAGCAAGCCGACGCTGACCCCGCGCCCCGTCCACGGACGCTTCGGCTCACTCCAGCCCACCGCCTCGGCCGCGCGCTCGACGTCGCCCACTAGGTCCGCGTCGAGCGGCTTGCCGGTCCCGTTCGGGCGCACCGGCTCGCCCGCCGTGACCAGCGAGCGGCGCCGGAGCTCGACCGGGTCGAGGCCGGCCCGACGCGCGACCTCGTCGAGCTGCGACTCGCCGATCCACTGCAGGTGGGTCGCCCCGAACGCGCGATAGGAGCCCGACGGCGGTGTGTTGCAGTACACGCAGTTCGCCTCCACCTGCGCTGCCTGCCACCGGTAGGGCCCCGGGGCCGCATCGCCGGCGGTGGCCGTGACTCGGGGTCCGTTATCCGCGTACGCCCCTGTGTCCATCCAGAAGCGCGCCTCACGGCTGAGCAGCGTGCCGTCGGCCGCCGCACGCGTCCGCATCCAGCAGCGCATCCCGTGCCGGCGGGAGGTGACGATCGACTCGTCGACGTCGTTGACGATCCGCACCGGGCGGCCGGCCTTCCGCGCCAGGGCGACGGTCAGCGGCTCCATCTTCGTGTACGACTTGGAGCCGAAGCCGCCGCCGAGATAGGGCACGATGATCCTCACCGATCCGATCGGAAGTGCGAACAGATCGGCGATCTCAGCCTGTACCAGGAACGGATGCTGACAGTTGGCCCACAGGGTCACGCCGTCGCCCTCGTAGTGCGCGATCGTGGCGTGGGTCTCCATCGCGTACTGGTAGACGGCGGGGAACTTGTACTCGCCCTCGACCTCGATCTCCGCCTCGGCCGCGGTCGCCTCCAAGTCGCCGGCGTTCAGCTCGTACCGGTAGCAGAGATTGCCCTCCATCTCGCCGAGCTCTCCAAGGCCATGGAACAGGCCGACCTTGGGCCGGCGGGTGTGCAGGCGCGGAGCGTCAGCGGCTAGCGCACGCTCAAGCGTGTCGCACACCGGCAGCTGCTCGTAATCGACGACGATCGCCCGTATCGCCGCCTCGGCGGTGGCCTCATCGGTGGCCGCCACGGCGGCCACCGGCTCGCCGGCGAAGCGCACGCGGTCGATCGCCAGAATCGGCCGGTCCTTGATCGCGTGGCCGTAGTACGGCTCGATGTCGTCGAGATCGACGGCCGTGAGCACCGTGCTGACCCCGTGCATCGCCTCCGCCGCCGTCGTGTCAATCGAGCGGATCAGCGCATGCGCGAACGGGCTGCGCAGAACCTTGCCTCGCAGCATCCCGGCCATCTCCATGTCACCCACATACTCAGCTTCACCGCACAGTTTTTCGTGTGCGTCCTTGCGCGGGCGTGAGACTCCGACCTCGTTCGTGCGGGTGCGCTCCGTGACACTCACTGATCCTGCTCCTCCACAGCACCTGCAAGCTCCCGCGCGGCGACGAGGATCGACCCGTATCCGGTGCAGCGGCAGAGGTTGCCCTCTAGCCCATGACGGATGTCCTCCTCGGTAGCGAGCTCGCCAGCATCGCGCAGCGCCTTGAGCGTGAGCAGCATGCCCGGCGTGCAGAAGCCGCACTGCAGTGCTGCATGCCGCGAGAACGCCGCCTCGAACTCGGCGAACTCCTCGGTCTGCGCGAACCCCTCGATCGTCATCAGCTCGTGACCGCGAGCGTCAACGGCGAGGTAGCTACACGCGCTCACCGGCTCCCCGTCGACCAGCACCGTGCATGCACCGCAGACCTGCACATCACAGGAGCGCTTGGCGCCAGTCAGTCGGAAGCGGTCGCGAAGCACGTCCAGGAGTAGCTCGTGCGGCTCGAGCTCGGCGTGCAGGTGCTCGCCATTCAGGTTCAGCTCAACGTCCATCGTCCTCGTCGCGACGATCGTGATCGCCGCCGGCCGCGTCGTCCTCGGGCATGCCGAAGGCTTGGCCTGCACGCCGCAGCTCCCGCACCCACGCATCCCAGTACTCGCCGGCAAACTGAGCCTGGTACTTGCCCTCGTGGATTCGCTTCAGGAAGCGCGCGGGAATCGGGCGCAACTCGCCAAGCCCCCCGGCGATCGCCTGCAGGCGGATCGATCGCTCCAGCAGGACGCTGGCTAGCACCGCCCAGCGAATGTCGCGCTCCACGACCAGCACACCGTGGTTGGAGAGCAGGAGCACGGTCTTGTCGGCCAGCGCCTCGGCCACGTCGCGGCCTTGGTCGGAGTCCATGATCAGATCAGGCACCCCCTCGTAGGTGGCGATGCCGTCCATGAACAAAACGCTGTCGTGGGTAAGGTAGGAGAACTCGGCGCTGGTGGCGCCGAACGCGGTGGCATACGGCGGATGACCGTGCACGATGCTGTAGACGTCCGGGCGACGCTTGTAGACCTCGGTGTGAAGCACGGTCTCCAGGTGCATCTCGGCCGGCGGATGGTCGTGGTCGTCGTCGAGTCGGACCGCGAGCACGTCGGACGGCGTGACCTCGCCGAGCGCCACCCCCTTGCGCTTGATGTAGATCGTGTGACCGTCGGGTCCCCGGGCACTGAGATGACCGAGGGTAAGGTCGGCGTATCCCTCCATCGCCAGGATGCGCGAGCCCCAGGCTATGTCCTCGATCAACTCCTGGCTCCGCGAGACTCCGGAGCGGTGCGTGTTGGCGCTCATGCCCTCTCTGGGCGCCGCTCGGTCGGCGGATAGTCCGGGTGCGGGAAGCAGAACACCATCGCCACGTCTTCGGAGCCCGTGATCGCGATTGCGTGCCAGCGGCCGGCGGGGATCAGCAGCCCGTCTTCCGGTCCGAACGGCATCGCGCCGTCATCGAGCCGCAACTCCCCGGTGCCGCTGAGCACGTAGGCGAGCTCCTCGGTCTCGTGAGCGACGGGCGGGGTGAGCGTCCCGGGAGTGAACACCGAATAGCCGAGCGATGACCTGTTGCCGACGACGGTGCGCTCGCTCAGCACCATGCGGCTCCAACTGCCGCAATCGAGATCGATGCGCTCGGCCTGCGCGAGCGTGCAAACCTGCACGGCCGCCCCGAGGTCAGCGCTCACAGCGCCCACTTTCCGTCCTGGAAGATCCAACGACCGGTATCGACCGCCTGCAGAGAGACGTCGAGCAAATTGCCGTCGAGGTGCAGCGAGCACACATTCTGACCGCCGGGATAGGCGTGGGAGTTGTCCCCGAGTGCGCAGTGCACAGCCCCGAGCCGACCCTTCTCCGACGGCGTCCCGAATGGCTCGACCTCGCTCACGCCGAACGCGAACTCGCCGAGTACATCGGCGTTCTCGACGCCATCGATCGTCGCCCGCAACCGCTCGGCCTCCTCGCCTCCGGTGATCTCGCGCACGCGGCCCTCGTGCATGATCCAGGTGATCGGCTCGCTGACATCGCCGTCCAACCCGATCCCGAGCATCACCCCGTCCACCACCACCACTCCTTCGGTGGCATCCTCGACGGCGGCGAACGCCACCTCGGCCCAAAGCGGCAGCGGACCCATCATCTGGCCCGGCTCCTTGATCGCCGTGACCTCGAGGACCGGACGGTCCTTGATCGTCACGGTGAAGTCGCTGCCGCGCGCCGAGGTGACACGTACCTTCTCAACGCCCTGCAGCGCCGCCGCCGCCTCGTGCACACGTCGTGCGTTGTCCTCCAACACCTCGCGCGTGAGCCCCCACCCGCCCATTCCGAGCTCGATTGAGGCGATCTTGGCTCCTCGGTCACATGACTCCCTGACCGCGGAGATGTGCGCGAAACGGTGTGCCCAATCGAGCTGTGTGACGATCATGATCTCGTCGGAGTTGACCATCGCCTGATGGAGGTTGCGGGGCGGGGAGACCGGAAAGTGCGTGTCCGCGCAGCCACGGCGAACCTGCATCTCGTTATTCATGATCACCGGCCAGGCGCCACGATCCACGCACACCTCGGCCACGGTGCGCGCCTCGTCCTCACGCGTGTCGTCGGCGATGATCGTTACCACATCGTCAGCCTTGACCGACATGCACACGTCGACCACCAGTTCGGCGTCGCGGCGAACCGCCTGTGAGTCCGGCATGGATCAGCTCACCTCCTGAGCTTGGAATGCGGGCAGGATCTCGCGTGCAAACCTCTCAACCTGCCCGACCTGATCGATCGCGCCGAAGCGGCAGATGAAGTGCGCAACGCCTCGGCGGTGGAACTCGCGCAGCCAAGCGACGATTTCATCCGGAGTGCCGACCGGCCCCCAATCGGAGAGGTCGATCGAGCGCGAGAGCTCGGGATAGTACTTGGAGATGTACTCCCCGAATGCAGCTCGCGCTTCCACCGCCGAGTCCCCGATGTTCATCGTCACCTGGTAGGAGACCGTGTAGTCATCCCAATCACGATCCATCCGCTCGGCCGCGTCGCGCAGATAGCCGATCTGCTCGCTGAGCTCCTCGGGGTGCTGCGCCCGGCAGCAGGTCATCCAGCCATCGCCATAACGGATGATGCGCGCGCACGCACGCTCCATGATCGCCCGCATGCGCTCGCTCGGCTTATCGCCAACCAGACGTGGGTTGGAGACGATCCAGATCGGCGGCGGCGTCTGCAGAGGACGCAGCGGCTCCATCTCGGTGCCGGAGTGAAACGCAACATCGTCGTACTGGAAGTAAGTTCCGTGGAAGTTCGTGCGTCCGGTCCGGAACAGCTCCCCGAGCACCGCCAGGCCCTCCTCGAACACCGTCGCCCGATCCTTGAACGACAGTCCGAGGGCGGCGAACTCTCGCCGCACGCCCTCCTCGGGATTGCCCATGCACGGACCGAAGATCGTGCGGCCGCCGGACAGCCGGTCGAGCGTGGCCCACTCAAGCGCGAGGAACAGCGGGTTGCGCATCGAGCTGACCAGGCATGCAGTGCCGAGACGCACCCGCTCCGTGCGCTGCGAGATCGCGGCAAGCAGCGCCATCGCCTCGTAGCGGGGCTTTGAGAACAGGCTGTCTCCAACCCACACAGATTCGAAGCCGTGCTGCTCGACGAGCGCCGCCAGGTCAAGCAGCGCCCCGAGGTCATAATCCGGAGCGATCAGCGGCTCCCGGTTGTTCAGGTTGACCCCAAACGCCGGTCCGACAGCAGTGGACTCGGTGGCTGCCGTCATGCGTTTGCGACGCTCGAAACGGCGCGCTCCTCCGGCTCGTCGTCGAACATGCCCCGCGCGGCATCGGAGTCCAGGACTCGCTGCGGCACCTCGATGTGCGCTTCGACCAGACGAGCGGCCCGCTCGGGATCCTGATCGTCGACGGCTTGGAGGATCGCGCGGTGCTCGGTAGCCGACTCCTGCAGTCCGCCGCGGAGCTCGGCCGATTTGGCCAGCAGACGTCCCATCTGAGCGATCAGCTGACCATGCACCTCCGCCAGCTTGCGATTCCCTGATGCGAGCACGAAAGCGCGATGGAAGTCTCCGTTGAGCGTGAAGAAGCGCTTCGAGTCTCCCTCCGCCGCCGCACGCTCCATCTCCTCGCACAGCCGATGCAGCTCAGCCTTCTGCTCGACAGTCAGACGCGGCACCGCCAGACGGATCGCCAACGACTCGAGCGCCTCCCGCACCTGATAGGAGTCGACGAACTCCGCGCGCGTGAGCTTGGTCACCACGACTCCGCGACGCGGCACGATCGTCACCAGCCCTTCCGCGGCCAGCTGTCCGAGCGCCTCGCGCAACGGGCCACGGCTGATGCCCAGCGATCGTGCCAGCGCGACCTCGCCGAGCTCGGTGCCCGGCGTGAGACGGCTGGAGAGAATCTCCTCACGCAGATGCGCCACGGCCTGCTCGCGCAAGGTGCGATTCTCGAGCCGGTGACCGCTGATCTCCTTCTCATCCCCGAAGCTCATCGCCCGCTCCTGCTCCACAGCATTTGTCGTCTGTGTGCTGTCAACAACATGAGGATAACCTTCGAATCGGGGGGTGTCAACGAATCGCGAGGACTCGGAGCGCTGAGGCGAGCGCGACGTGTGGCCTGATGTGAGCCCGCTATGTCAAGCAATGCTGGGACAAAGGTCTGAGACGGCGCGAATCTGGCGCCGCCGCTCGGCGTGCATCTAGTTGACTGTTGCTTGTCGACAATCCGCTATGATGCTATCACGTGGCGGTGAGCCGAGCCGCGCGAAGCTCCATGCCCAGGCGTGACCGCGAGAACGGATACCACGCTGACTGAACATGGACGTCCTCCTGAGTAAATGAGACTGAGGCCCTTCCACTGGTACCGACCAGTCACCGTCGAGCAGGCGAGCGAGCTGCTGAACGAGTTCGGCCACGAAGGCGTTCCCTATTGGGGAGGCACTGAGCTGCTGCTCGTCGCCAAGCTCGGCCTGACCGATTTTGCGCATCTCATCGACCTCAAGGGAATCGCCGAGCTGCAGGGCATCAGCCCGCGCGACGCCAACGATGGGAAGGAGTGGAACGACGCGTCCGAATTGGCCGGCGAACTGTGGATCGGCGCTGGCACCACACATCGCCAACTGGAGCGCTCGCCCTTGGTTGGGGAGCGCTGGGCCTCGCTGGCGGCGATGGAGCGGGATGTGGCGAACCTGCGCGTGCGCACGGTTGGGACGATCGGCGGCAATTTGTGCTTCGCTGACCCTCACTCCGATCCCGCGACCTATCTGATCGCGGCGGGCGCCGCGGTCAGCGTCCGTCGCGGCGGTGCCGCGACGCGGCGAATAGACGTCGAGCAGTTCATCCGCGGCCCGTACCAAACGGCGCTCGAGCCCGGCGAGCTGCTGGTGGCGGTGCACGTGCCTGCGCCCGTACCCGGGACGGGCTTGGCGCATCGCAAGATCGCCTTCCACGAACGACCGGCGGCGACAGTGGCTTGTGCGGTGCAGGTGGCCAGCGGCGCGATCACGTCGGTGCGCATCGCAGTGGGGTCGGTGGGCATCCGACCGATCAGAGTGACCGCGGCCGAAGCGTGCTTGGTCGGTGCCGACCCGCTCGCGCTCGGTCCGGGTCTCGCCGCCACCGTCGAGGCCGCCGCTCGTCACGTCGATCCGGTTCCCGACGCCAACGGATCGGTCGAGTACAAGCGACAACTCGTACGCGTGCTGGTCGATCGCTGCGTCCGTGCTGCCGCCGTGGCTGCCACGGAAAACGCATGACCGATACGGCCGGACTGGCCCGCGAGCTTGCGAGAGAGGCCGAGGCTCACCGCGAGCAGCTGGTCGAGCGGGTGCTCCGACTCGCGGCAGTCGACGCACCGAGCGGCGCCGGCGCAGAGGCGATGCGTCCGGCGGGCGACCTGCTCACCTCTGAGCTCGCGGCGCTTCCCGGGCGGCTCACGCGAACCGTGGGACCGCAGGGCGACCTGCTAGAGGTCTCGCTCGGTCCCCGGACAGGGCCGCTGGTCATGCTCCTCGGTCATTACGACTTGACCTGGCCAGCGGGCACCGCCGCTCAGCGGCCGGTGCGGCTCGAGGACGACGTCATCCACGGCCCCGGGGTGTTCGACATGCTCGGGGGGATCGCTGCGACGATCGGTGCGTTGAAGTTGCTAGGCAAACGGCGTCTGTGCGGGCCGGTACACGTCCTGTTCACGCCCGACGAGGAGACTGGGGGTGAGACTTCGCGCGCGCGGATCATCGAGCTGGGCACGAGCGCTGCGCTGGTGCTGGTGATGGAGCCGTCATTGCCCGGTGGCCGCCTGAAGACCGCGCGGAGCGGCTGGGCCGCCTACCGGCTGGTGGCGCACGGGCGATCGGCGCACGCCGGTCTCGAGCCCAATCGCGGCGTCAGCGCGGTGGACGAGCTGTGCGATGCGCTCGTGGCGATCCGCGAGCTTGCCCGCCCGTCGCTAGGCACGACGGTCAATGCCGGCGTGATCGCCGGGGGGACATTCCCCAATATGGTCGCCGCCGAGGCGTATGCCCTGCTTGACGTGCGCGCGCGCACGTCAAGCGAGCAGTCGCGGGTGGAGCAAGCGCTAACCGCGCTTAGCCCGGCCCGCGCCGAGGCCGGGCTTGAGGTGACGCGCCTGCACGCGCGGCCTCCGATGGAGCGCACGCCTGCGATCGCCACCGCCATGGCGCACGCTCGCAAGCTGGCCGCGCTACTCGACATCGAACTCGGCGAAGGCTCGGCGGGTGGCACCAGCGATGCGAACCTCGTTGCCGAACGGGGAGTCGCAGTGCTCGACGGGCTCGGCCCGGACGGTGGCGGGGCGCATGCGCGGGAGGAGCGCATCCGCGTCGATTCGCTGGTGGAGCGCGCGGCGCTAATTGCGCTGCTCGTTGCCAGACCGCTTCCAGCCGCCGTAGCCTGATGCCCGGTCGTGACCGCTCAGCGGAAGCGAGTGCCGCGTAGCTCAGCTTGGCGCGGGTCCCGCGGGGGTCGGCGCCAGCGCGTCAAGCGTGGCCCTGGCGGCGGCGCCGCTGTCCAGGGCTATGCCGAAGTCCTTCAGACCCTGCACCAGCGCCTCGACTCCAACGAGGGGGTACAGCGACCGTGACGCCAGACCCATGTGACCGATTCTGACCACCCGACCTACAAGCTCTCCCTGGGCGCCGGAGATAAGCACTCCGTACCGATCGCGAACGTGGCGCCGCAGCGCCGCCTCATCGACTCCGTCGGGGAGTCTCACAGCCGTCGCGCAGGCGGCGGCGATCTCCTCGGAGGCCGCCCACAGCTCGAGGCCCGCCGCCTGCACGCCGGCCCGGCAGGCGCGGCCAGCTCGCTCGTGGCGAGCGATCGCCTGCACAACGCCTTCTTCAAGCAATTCTCCGCACGCGGCGTGAAGGCCGGTCATGTCGGTCACCGACGGCGTGTACGGGTATTGGCCGTGCTCCTCCCATCGGTCCTTCCAGTCGAGCAGCGAGAGAAACGAGTTGCGGGGCGCCGCCGCGTTGGCGCGGATCCTCGCCCACGCTGCGTCACTGACCGTCACCATCGAGATGCCGGGAGCGCTGCCGAGACACTTCTGTGATGCCGATACGCAGATGTCGAGGCCCCATTCGTCTGGTTTGACGTCGCTGCTCCCGAGCGACGACACCACGTCACAGATCGTGATTGCACCACGGGCCTTGGCGACCGGACCGATGTCACGCACAGGGTTGAGCGTGCCCGACGGCGTGTCGCAATGAACCACGGCTACCACCTCGATCGCTGGATTGGCCGCTAGCAAGCGCTCGACATCGGCGGGATCGATGCTCGAGTTGAACTGGACACGGTGCTCGATCACCTCCGCTCCCAGCTCGCGCAACCGGTCGCCGTACCACTGCGCGTACACGCCAGAGACGAGATTCAGGCACGTCGTCCCGGGACCGATCACACTCCGCGCCGCCGCCTCGAGCGCCAGCATCGCCTCGCCCTGCATGAGCACGACGTCCGACCTCGTTCCGAAGATCGCCGCCACTCGACGCTGGGTGTCTCGAAAGCGCTCGAGGAAAGTGGAGTCGTAGTCGTAGGCGATCGGTGACCCCAGCGCGGCGAGTACCCTCGGCGTGGCCGCAACTGGTCCCGCGGTCAGCGTGAACACCGGTTCCTGCGTCTGCTCATCCGTCATTCGTCGCCCTCCTGACGAGGTCCGTGCTGCTAAGGCATCTCTTGATCAAGCTGGCAGCCGTGGGGACGTCCTCTTCGCGTACTGCTCACGCGGCTGCGAGAAGAACGGCGCGTGCCAGGCGAAGCGGGCGACGCCGAGCAGCAGCAGGCCGGCCGCCACCACGCCAACCAGCGACCATACCTGGCTCGGTGGGGCCGCGATCACCGACTTGACCACGATCCACACGAGGAAAGCAGCGGCGGCAAGCGGAAGCACGCCCTCGACGAGCGCGTCGCGCATTCGCGCGGCGATCAGCCGACGGTAGTAGACGACCGTGGCCAGCGCGGTGAAGATGTAGAAGATCGCGAACAGGAGCCCGGAGACGTCGACGACATCGTCGAACGCATTCTGCACCGAGGTGGCAAGCAGGTAGATCCAGGCGAGCGCGACGATCAGCACGCCGATCACGACGCTCGCGATAGCGGGCGTGGCGTACCGACCGGAGACGCGGGCAAGCGGGCGAGGCAGAACCCGATCGCGTGCCATCGAGTAGACGATCCTGGCGGTCAGAACGATGCCCGTGCCCGTCGTGGCGATCACCGATAGCGCGAGCCCGAGCGCCATCACCTTCGACCAGCCGCTGCCGCCGAGCGTGCGCGCGGTATAGACGAGCGCCGAGGCCGAGTTCGCTTGGAGCTTCGCGGGCGAAGCCGCTCCCTGGAGTCCGACCATAGAGATCGTGTAGATGCATGCCAGCAGCGCCACCGCGAGTAGCGCGGCCCGACCGGGGTTCGCTCGCCGTTCCTTCACCTCCTCGTTGACATAGACGGCCCCGTCCCAGCCGGTGAAGATGAAAACCGCGATCAGGAAACCCGCGACGGCGCTGCCGTGGCCGCCGATGCCGCTGGGATTCAACCAGCCCGTCGACATGTGGAAGGTGCCGTGCCAGTGTGCCGTTACCG
>JASHQV010000089.1 GCA_030038955.1 Solirubrobacteraceae bacterium | reverse complement strand
TCGTCTTATCGGGGCTGGGGGTCGCGCGTCGCCGCGGCGGCTACCGCGATCCTGAGAGCCAGGCGTTCATCGAATCCTGGTTTCGATATCTCAAGGAACGCTGCGTCTGGCGCACTGAGCTCGAGACCCTCGACCAGGCAAGGGAGGTGATCTCAGCCTACATCGAGCGCTACCACGACCGGCCGCACAGCCGGCTGGACTGCAGAACTCCCCACGAGGTCAGAGCCACGTGGGACGATGCAACAGGACAACTACAAAAACAAGCGGCCTGACCTGTCAACGCACGCGGGGAGCGCTCCACATCCACCAACCGCCGCCTCAACCTCCTTCGGCGGTATTACCGACGCGCTGCCTGAGCACAAAATGGCGCGCCTGCGCGCCATTCAAAAGGCCGCAAAAGGCCGTGTCCCCCATTTGTGACACGTCCATGACCCCTCTTCGCGCCGTCACAGGCAAACAAAAGATTGCTCAATGCAGGGATTTCTTGAAGCCGACGCGGGGACTCGAACCCCGGACCCCTTCATTACGAGTGAAGTGCTCTACCAGCTGAGCTACGTCGGCATTTGCAGGGCTCTCGTCGGACTCTGCGGCTGGGTCCCGATGCCTGGTGCATCAGAGCGTGCAGCAGAATCAGAGGTGTCCTGCGTTCGCAGGAGGGTAGCTCACGCGCCCCGTCGCGCGGCGTGCCTTTACTAAGCGCTGATATGGTAAAGGCGATGAGCTTGGTGTCCAGCAAGAATCAGGTCACGATCCCCGCCGATGTGATGCGCGAAGCCGGGCTCGAGCCGGGCGACGACGTGCGCATCCACAGCGCCGGGCCGGGACGGGTCGAGCTGGTCAAGACCGCAGAGCTCGTCGATGAGTTCGCCGGGATCGTCGGCTCCGAGACCTATCCCCCTGGATACCTCGACGAGCTGCGGGCCGGATGGGCGTAGTCGTCTTCGACAGCGATGTCCTGATCGGCTTTCTGAACCGCGAGGATGCCCACCACCAGCAGGCGGTCGAGCGTGTTCGCGCCTCGATGAACCCGGGCACACGCCGCCTGCTGTGCGCCGTCAATTACGCCGAGATGATGGTCGGGCCGCTGCGGTCGGGCACACACGAACGCGTCGAGCGGATGCTGGGTCAGTTCAACATCGAGACGATCGTCGTCGACATGCCTCTGGCGAATCGAGCTGCTGCCGTCCGCGCCCGGACCAGCATCAAGCTGGCTGACGCGTTCGCGCTCGCCACAGCCATCCAAGCCGAGCAGCGCGGATCGGAGGACGTCTCGCTCGAGAGCTTCGACGCCAAGGTGCTCAAGGCCCATCGCGACCTGCATCCGCTCGCCGAGTAGCACGCCACAGCAGTTGGGGAGGGAACGAGCGTCGGCGACTTGACGGACTCAGGCGTCTGCCGGTGCGAGCGTGAGGATCAGGTCGCCGGTCTCCAGCCGCCTGCCCGTCTCGGCGGAGATGTGGTCGATGCGGCCACGGCGCGGGGCGGTGATCGTCGACTCCATCTTCATCGCCTCGAGAATCGCCACCGGCTGGCCCTCGCCGACCTCGTCGCCCTCACCGACCTGGAGGGTGACGACGCCGGCCAGCGGCGCGGCGATCTGGTTCGGGTCCTCGGGGTCGGCGCGCTGCATCGGCGCGACCTCGGGGGCGACGGACTCGTCGCGGACCTCGATCGTGCGGAGCTGGCCGTTGAGGCTGAGCAGGACGTTGCGCATCCCTCGCTCGTCGGCCTCGCCGATCGCCTCCAGCTCGACGATCAGGCGGATCCCAGGCTCGAGCTCGACCTCCTCGGCGCGACCCGTCTGCAGCCCGTAGAAGCTGAGGCGGCTGGGGAGCACGGACAGGTCCCCGTAGCGCTCGCGGTTACCGGCGAAGTCGCCGTAGGCCGTCGCGAACAGCAGCTTCGACAGCGCCTCACGACGCTCACGCAGCTGTCCGTCGAGTCCGTCCGGGTCCGACGCGACGGGATCGTCCGGCTCGCCTTCGGGCTGCTTGCGACTGCCGTCGCCGCCATCCCGCAGCGCCCGCCGGGCGAACGGCTGCGGCAGGCCACCCGCCGGCTCCCCGAGCTCGCCGCGCAGGTAGGCGAGCACCGAGTCGGGGATCGCAAACCGCTCGGGATGCTGCTCCAGCTCCCCCCAGTCGATGCCGCCGGAGACCACGAACAGCGCGAGGTCGCCGACGACCTTGCTGCTCGGCGTGACCTTGACGATGTCGCCCAGCACTTGGTTGGCGCGCTCGTAGGCGAGCTCCAGCTCCTCGAAGCGATCCCGCAATCCGAGCCCGATCGCCTGCTGGCGCAGGTTCGACAGCTGCCCGCCCGGGATCTGATGCCGGTACACCCGTCCGGTGGGAGCGCGAATCCCGATCTCGAACGGGGCGTAGGTGGAGCGGACCTCCTCCCAGTAGGGCTCGAGGTCGAGCAACGCATCGAGCGAGACCGCCGGCGCGCGCGGTGTGTGCATGGTGGCGGCCACGATCGATGCGAGCGACGGCTGGCTGGTCATTCCGGCCAGCGGCGCCGCCGCCCCGTCGACGGCGTCGACACCGCACTCGATCGCCGCCAGGTACGTGGCCAGCTGGCCGCCGGCGGTGTCGTGCGTGTGCAGGTGGACCGGGAGCTCGAACTCCTGGCGCAAGCGGCTGACCAGGATCCGCGCGGCCGGTGCCCGCAGCAGGCCGGCCATGTCCTTGATCGCGAGGATGTGCGCACCCGCCTTCACCAGCTGCTCGGCGATGCGCAGGTAGTAGCCGAGCGTGTACACGCGCTCCGCCGGGTCCGACAGGTCGCCCGTGTAACAGACGGCGGCCTCCGCGACCGCGCCGCTCTCCCGGGTCGCTTCGATCGCGGTCCGCATCGGCTCGACGTTGTTGAGCGCGTCGAAGATCCGGAAGATGTCGATCCCGGTGGCGCTCGCCTCGGCGACGAACGCCCGCACCGCCCGGTCCGGATACGGCTCGTAGCCCAGCAGGTTGCGGCCACGCAGCAGCATCTGCAGGCAGATGTTGGGGATCCGCTCGCGCAGCGCCGCCAGCCGCTCCCACGGGTCCTCCGAGAGGAACCGAAGGGCGACGTCAAACGTCGCCCCTCCCCACATCTCCAGCGACAGCATGCCCGGCAACGTGCGAGCGAGGACCGGCGCGGCGGTGACCATGTCGAACGTGCGCATGCGGGTCGCCAACAGCGACTGGTGTGCGTCACGAAGCGTCGTGTCGGTGAGCTGCACCGCCTCCTGCTCACGCAGCCAGCGCGCAAAGCCCTCAGGGCCGAGCTCACGCAGCCGCTGGCGGGATCCGGGCGGCGGCTCGCCGGGTGGGAGCGCGGGAAGCTTGCGGCGCGGCTCGGTCACAGCCGGCACCGGTCCGTGCGGGCGGTTGACCGTCACCTCCGCGAGCCGGCGCAGCAACTTCGAGGCGCGGTCGCCGTGACCCTCGACCCGCGTCAGCCACGGCCGCTCGTCGACGAACGTCGTGTACGTGTGTCCGGCGCGGAAGTCGGGATCGTCCAGCACCGCACTGAGGAACGCCTGATTGGTCGCGACTCCGCGCACGCGCACCTCGTCGACCGCGCGGTGGGCGCGGGCGATCGCGGTCGCGAAGTCTTCGGCGCGGGCGGTCAGCTTCAACAGCAGCGAGTCGTAGTACGGCGGTACCTCGGCGCCGACGTAGGCCGAGCCCTCGTCGAGCCGGATGCCGGCGCCGCCGGGAGCACGGTACGCCGAGATCCGTCCCGTGTCAGGTCGGAAGTTGTCGGCCGGATCCTCGGTCGTGATCCGGCACTGCAGCGCGAAACCGTGCTGGTGGATCGACGCCTGGCTGAGGCCGAGCTCCGGCAGCGTCGCGCCGCCGGCGATCAAGAGCTGCGAGCGGACCAGATCGACGCCGGTCGTCTCCTCGGTAACGGTGTGCTCGACCTGGATCCGCGGGTTCATCTCGATGAACACGTACTCGCCGCGCTCGACGTCGACGAGGAACTCGACGGTCCCGGCGTTCACGTAGCCGATCTCCCGCGCGAACCGAACCGCGTCGGCACAGATCGCGTCCCGCAGCTCGCGGTCGAGGCTCGGCGCCGGGGCCAGCTCGATCACCTTCTGGTGGCGGCGCTGCACCGAGCAGTCGCGCTCGAACAGGTGAATCACGTTGCCCTCGCCGTCGGCCAGAACCTGCGCCTCGACGTGCCGCGGGCGCACGATCGCCTGCTCGAGATACACCGACGAATCGCCGAACGCGGCCTCGGCCTCGCGCATCGCCTCCGCGACCGCCTGTGAGAGCTGCTCCGGCTCCTCGACCAGTCGCATCCCGCGGCCGCCGCCACCGGCCGCCGCCTTGACGAACAGCGGAACGCTGATGCTGGACGCCGCTTGACTCGCGCCCGCGGCATCGCGCAGCAGCTTCGATGCCGCGGGCACCGGCACACCGGCGCGGTCGGCCGCCTCCCGTGCCCGCACCTTGTTGCCGGCGATCGCCAGCACCTCGGGCGGCGGGCCGACGAACGTGATCCCCGCGAGCTCGCAACGGCGTCCGAGCTCGGGGTTCTCGGACATGAACCCGTACCCGGGATAGATCGCGTCGGCACCGATCCGCTGCGCCAGCTCGACGACCAGGTCGACATCCAGGTACGCGCGCACGGGATGTCCCGGCTGCCCAACCTCGTACGACTCGTCGGCCTTGACGCGGTGCGCCGAGCCGCGATCCTCAGGCGCGTACATCGCCGCCGTCGCGATCCCCAGCTCGTACGCCGCCCGGAACGCGCGGATCGCGATCTCACCCCGATTGGCGACCAGCACCTTCCTGAGCACGGCCACACAGTAGACGGGACCGAAGCCACGAGTGCGGTGGCCGGGTCGCTGATGAATGAAAATCGAGACGGGCGGGCCTCTGTGGCGATGCTACGGGTCCACGCGGAGCTGCGTGACGACGATCCTGAAAGTCAGGCGAGCTGGCCAGCTCCACGTTGACGTCGAGCCGGTCCTTCAGCGCGGCGATCGCGGGCAGCAGCGCGCATCGTTCACTTCGAGGCGCAGGTCGACGTCCTGGGTGAAGTCGCGCTAACCGAGCTGAATCGCGCTTGCCCCGCCGGCGAGATAGATATGATCGCCAACGGTGTCGCGGCGTCCGAGCACGGTCAGTAGTCGCTCGAGCCAAGCCCTATGGCGTCGCCGCTGCATCCTGCGCTCGCGCGCTGCAGCCAGCGTGGTCAGGTAGCTGCCGACGACCATCGCGCCGATCTCGCCGTCGACGGTCGGAGCGGCGTCCAGGAGTGGTTCAGATCCTCTCGCAACTGCTCGCAGACACTCCCGAAGCCGGGTCCAGCTTTCGACGCCACCCTCCTCGGCGGCGTGTCACTGTGCACAGCTCTCGCAACCGTATCTCCGCACCGCGACCCTGGACCAGGCCAGCTCGACGGCTAAGTGCTACGTCGGTCCGTGTGTAGAGAGCGACGGATCGAGGGCGAGCTGGGATCGACCGGGTAAGCCGAGAATGGTTCGCGCCTGGTCGGGGCTGGCGAGTGGTCGCTCCGCTTCGGCGGCGAGGCGAGCTATTCGGGCGACGAGCTCTGCGTTGGATCGCGCGAGTTGATGGTGCCGGTAGTAGATGGAATCCTCGAGGCCGACGCGGACGTGGCCACCCATGCTGATCGTCAGCATTGCCACGTCAACGGCATGTCGCCCGATGCCGGTTGCGCTCCAGATCGAGCCGGGCGGTAGCGAGTCAACAAGGTGGATGAGCGTGCGCGCGTTGGCGGGCGCGCCACCGGGGACTCCAAGGACGAATTGGAAGTAGAGAGGCTCGGCGAGAAGCCCTTCCGCGTTCAGGCGTAGGCAGTTCTCGATCATGGCAGTATCGAAGATCTCGAGCTCGGGTTTCGTTCCGCTTGCCGCCATGGTCTTGGCCAGTCGCCGCAGGAAGCGCGGGCTGTTGATAAAAACGCCGTCGCCGAAGTTGACCGAGCCGGCATCTAGCGACGCCAGCTCTGGTCGGAGCTCGAGTGGCGACAGCCGCTCATCGTCTGGCGGAGTGCCGCCCGGGCCGGTGGTGACGTTGATGATCATGTCGCAGCGCTCGCCCAGCAGGCGATACACCTGGCGGTAGTAGGAGAGGTCTTGGGTGGGGCGCCCATGCTCGTCCCAGACATGCACGTGGGCGATCGCCGCGCCAGCCTCGGACGCCTCCGCAGCGCTGGCCGCAATCTCCTCTGGCGTCTGGGGCAGGTAGGGCGTCGCCGACCGCGTATGCTCTCCGCCGCAGATTGCGGCGGAGATGATCAGCGGCTCGCCCATGCCTTCGAGCTGGGCGCTGGTTGACCTTCAAGCCAGGTAGGAGCGGGCTCGTGCAGCCAGTCACGGTAGAAAGTCGTCAGGTCTGGGAGGAAGTCGAAGGTCACTGGGTAGCCGGGCACGGCAGCGTCGACTTCGAGCAGTGCTCCGCAGCCGGGGCAGAGGAACTCTCGCAGTTCCATCCAGTCTGGGTGACACGCGAAGGGGCCGTAGATCTCGCGGAGCTCGTCTTCGCTGCGGCGCACGCGGATCAATGCCGAGAGTTTCCAGTTTTCCCGGTAGTCTCCGAATTCGTGCCCGCAGTCGCACTTGACTGCAGCGTGACCGTCCTTCTCGACGATGTACAGGCGATCGGTTAGCGGCAGCAGGATCCGCTCTGGCCAGGACATCCGCTCCTGCAAGATGCGCACATATGTTTGGAATCGACCGGATTCCTTGTAGGCGCTCATCGCCTGATGCAGCTGTGACCATGGGAGGGTGCCGTCGAGCAGATCACGGATTTGCTTTTCGTTCTGGGTCATCGGGCGATCTCCCAGGTCTCGTCCAGCCCCCAGAACCAGCGGAATTCGGCGGCGAAGGCTGGCGACATCGTCATCGACGACCTATACATCGTCTTCACCGGCGCGGCAAAGTCGGACGCCAGAACGCGCGCGCGTTCAGACGCAAGCCAGTCTTGCGTTGGGACGGCATCGGCGAGACGAGCGCGGCGCATCGAGTCGCGCAGTTCCTCGGTGGCTTCGGGGTTGGCGCGATCTCCTGTGAGCACGACGCCGTAGGTTTGTCGGGCCGCTCGAGCCGAGACCATACCGTTGGAGACATCCGCCGCGACGCGCTCCGGGTCGCGGTCGAGCGGGTCGCCGTAGCCGCCCCCCGAGCCGTAGGCATGCGTGTAGATGTCGCCCTCGCTGAAGGGCGCTGATGCGTACTGACCCTCAGCCACCTCGACCTCGCCCTTCAATAGCTGGAGCACGTCTATGTGTTCGCCGTCGGACGACATCGAATGTGGGATTGGCTCGTTGTTGGCGACCCGCTGATCGAGGTCGGTGCGGCGCACGGCGACATGGCGGTGCGCAGTCGGAGCCGGGTAGCCGCCAAAGATGCCGGCCTGGTCGAACACCCTGCCGCTGTGCTCCTTGCTCGAGAGCGTTACATCGTTGCTGTTGTGAACCTTCCAAATCGAGGCGAAGGTCACTCCCCCGCGGAAGCGTCCGGCACCGCCAGAGTCGATGAACGTGCGGCGCCCGAGGTAAAGCAGCGGGAACTCCATCTCCCACACTTCCGCAGCGCCCATGTCACCTTCGGGGTTCCACCCAGCGTAACCAACGTCGATCCCATCGAGTAGGGCGCGTGCGCCGCTGCCACAAGAGGCACACTCGAAATGCCCCGCTCCGAACTGGCTACCGTACTGGCTGATGCCGCCGCCCTCCATGAATGGCGTGGCTGAGCCGCCGAGAAACACCTCTTCGAGGAAGCCGCGGGCGAAGAACCCACGCGAGAGGAGCCGCTGAAAGAGCGAGAACGCAGGTATGAGGACTCCCCACGAGGTCGAAGTCGCGGACGTCTCGTCGACGACGTTGACCAGTGAGGACTCGGGTAGTACGAGTTCGGTGGCGAGCTTGGCGCCGTGGTTGACCTTGCCGTCGAAACCCATCATCTGTGTCAGCGTGATAAATAGACCACCGTCCATCGCAGCGACGGTGCAGTTGGAGGTATGCGGACCAGACTCAGCCATGCCGTCGAAATCGAGGCAGATCTTGCCTGTTTCATCCACCGTCATCTCCAGCGGGATCGCATATAGAAGATCGACGGCAGCTCCCCGCTGCACGCCGACAGCTCCCTCATACAGCGAGGAATAATGCGTTACGCCACGGTAGTGGCCCGGTACGAGCATCGAGCGTACACGCGCTAGCTGGCCCCGGCGGTTCTCCTCGATGAACTCGTGTGTGGCAGTCAGGTAATAGTCGATCCCGACCTTCCCGATGATCTCAAGGACTTTGTCGCGCACGTCTAGGCATGCGCTCACCTTCGCCTTCTCGTCGAGGATCCAGTAGATCGGGACACGCACGTTGCGCTCGCAGCGGATCAAGTAATCCCGGTGTAGATCGTCGTTGGATCCGATCTTCTCGCCGGTGACGAACATCCCCTCGCCGTAACGGTCGCCGATTATCGCCACCTCGCCGCCCGGCTCGACGCCACCAACGTCGAGCACGTGCGAAACGGCTCCGATCCAGCCGATGAGGTGTCCCCCCCAATGCACCGGGACGACATCCATCATGTCTGCGGGCTGGACGTCGCCGATGAACGAGTCGTTATTGCCGAAGATGTCCCCCGCATTTACCCCGGGTGAGGCTTCGTAGTCGTTGCGGATCATCCACTTAATGAAGCGGCTCACCGTTTCCACGTGAACCATGATTCCGGTCGAGAGGACGATCGCATCGCCGGCGAGCGTGTACAGCGCAACGACGAACTCCCCCTGTTCACGGATCGCCGGAGAGGCCGAGATCCGGCGGGCCGTCTCGCGCGCAGCCACTACGGCAGACCGGAGCTGAGTGTGGAGACTCTCGTAGCGAAGCGGATCGGCCTCGCGCGCCGAGAGCGTATCGATGCCGTAGTAGGGGCCCCCATGGGCAGTCGTCTGCTCGCTGAGCTCAAGGGCCTCCTTCGCCGTGGTGCCGACGACGAACCGGGTGCTGTCGAGGATGCTCATCTAGTGGGCCTCCGTTGCATGAAGGTGGAAGATGTTCCACTCATCGAGAACCGTGTAGTGATCAGGTGGGAGCAGGAACGTGGTGGCGGGATGCTCGATCACTGCTGGCCCAACCACCTCGTTCCCGGGCAGCAGCGCCTCCATGTCCCAGACGCTGGCTTCAGACCACCGGCCTTCCCAGTAGATCCGACGCTCGCCACGGCGGGCCGTGCGAGCGGGCTCCCGGCCGAGCAGCGGCTGGCGGGTGATCTGTGGCTTGACCTTTGGGATCATCGCCAGCATCCCGAGTTCGAACACCGTGAAACCCGCCTGGGCGTAACGGGACACTCGGCGGTTGATGCGCTCGTATTCCGACTCCCAGTCGGCTAGCAGCCGCTCGAGTCCACGCGCGTTCTCGAGCCTCGGCTGGGGCGACACGACCTCTACATCGGTGAGCTGTCCGGCGTAGCGGATCATCGCGAAGGGGACGAGTCGCAGCCGCGAGATGTCACGCCCCTCCTGCTCCATGTCTTCGCTGGCGGTCTGCGCGAGCTCATTCCATGCCTGGTCGATCGCAGCGGCAACCTGCTCCTTGTGCGCGTCGTCGGCATCCGCGGGCACGTCCAGGTGCAGGGAGCGCTCGTAGCGATGCATGTAGTCGGCCGTGGTGCAGCCGAAGGCCGAGAAGGCTGCGGCGTATGGGAAAGTCAGCACGCCCGTGAATCCCAATCCCCGTGAGTAGCCGGCGACGTGCAGCGGACCGGCGCCGCCGTAGGCCATCAGGTAGTACTCGGACACATCGAAGCCTCGCGCGGACACGGTGCGGCGAAGAGCTTCGCGCGCTTCCGTCTCAAGCAGTCGCACGACGCCCTCGGCCCCGTCGTAGATATCGACGCCCAGCAGATCGGTGATCTGTTCACGGACTGCTTCCAGAGCCAGATCCGGCTTGAGGCGGACCTTGCCGCCGAGGAAGTTGTCGGGATTGAGATAGCCGAGCAGCAGGTCGCAGTCACAGATGGTCGCGCGCGTTCCGCCCATGTCGAAGCACACGGGGCCGGGGGAGGATCCAGCGCTCTCCGGGCCAAGTTCGACCTTGCCAGTGTGCGGGTCGACTTTGACGATGGTCCCGGCGCCAGCGCCAATCGACTCTAGGTCGATCGTCGGCAGGTTGAATTTGAATCGCGCCAAGGTGGGCTCGCCGTTGATCGGCGCCCGACCGGACGTGATCGCGCCGATGTCGAAGCTCGTGCCGCCAAGGTCGCTGACGACGACGTTCGTGGCCCCGATGATCTCGCCGACGTACTGGGCTCCGAGCATGCCGCCAACCGGTCCAGAGATCAACGTCTCGTGCAGTCGGGGATAACGAATGTTGGCCAAGCCGCCATACGAGAGAATCGTCTGCAGCGGGTTCCGGAATCCCTGCTCGTGGATGACGTCCTCGATCTTGTGCAGATGCCGGCGGACCGGCGCCGCCGCGTATGCCTCGACGACCGTGCTGTTCAGCCGAGAGCCCTCGCGCATGACGGGACGCACCGTCGAGGACAGGAAGATTGGAAGCTGAGTGCCAGCCTGGTCGAGGACGGCTTGCACTATTTCCTGTGCGCGTAGCTCATGCTGATTGTTGACGTAGGACATGAGAAAACAGATGCAGAACCCCTCCACTTTCTGCTGAAGTAGCTCCTGTGCGGCCGCTTCCACCTCGTGCTCGTAGAGCGGGATGGCGATCTTTCCGAATTGATCGATGCGCTCGGTGATTCCTCGGATGCACGCCTTGGGAATCAGCGGCGAGGGATGGACGTGGGTGGCGGCGTGCAGCCGATCGGGGTAGGAGTACTCGGCCCAGCTCTGCATCCCGCGGCCGTGCAGCAGCGTGTCCTCAAACCCCTTGGTGATGATTAGTCCGAGCCGCTGACCTGTTCGCGAGAGGAGAGTGTTCAGCATCGTTGTGCCCGCGTAGAGCGCAACCTCAAGATCCTTGAACAGCTGTGCGCGGTCGGTTGCGTCAGTGTAGGAGAGCGCGTCCTCGACTGATTCCATAAAGCCGACGGCCTCATCGTGTGGTGTGGTGGCCGCCTTGCCGATCACGAACGTGCCGTCGTTGAAGACGATGAACGTGTCGGTCATCGTTCCGCCGGCATCAATGCCGAGGACGAGGGGCTGCTTGGCTACGGTCGTCATGGGCGCTCCTAGTCGGGAAATGAGCTTTACTAACGAGCGTTAGTAGGAATCGTAGTCGAACCAGCGCAGTCAAGTCAACCGCGACCAACCTCAAGGAACTCGTTCTCCCGAATGCTCGGGGCGGTGGAGACGCTATCGCCGACGCTGACTAATCGACGGCGGTCGTGGCTCGACCATGTGGGCTCACCGTCGGGCTCACCGTCGAAGCCATCACGGCGCGCACAGCGAGATCGCCGTAGATCGAGGCAATAGCATCGGGTGACAAACGCCCATCCTCTCGATACCAGACGTCCACAGCAGTCGCCATTGTGGCGAGCGCAAACGTCAC
>JASHQV010000088.1 GCA_030038955.1 Solirubrobacteraceae bacterium | reverse complement strand
GGCGTCGCTGGCTCCCGCCCAGATGGCGGCGCTGCCGATCGAGCTGGTCGTGGCCCGCGCGGCGCGCGGCGAGCCGGGCCGGGTGCTGATCGATGCGGACGGACACGCGACGATCCTCCAGCCCCAGACTCAGCCCCAGCCGCAGACCGCGCAGACTCAGACCGCGCAGACTCAGACCGCGCAGACTCAGACCGCCCAGACACGGACTGGGCAGACACAGACAGCGCAGGCGAACGGCGAGGCACCCGCACGCCCCCAGATCCGCTGCATCGGCGACATCCTGCTGCGCGTCGCCGGCGGCGAGGTGACGTTCGGGAAGGCCGTGCACGACGGCGAGATCCGAGTCGAGACGAAGAGCCTCGGCGAGACGGGAGCCCCCGCCCACCGGCTGCTGTCGACGCTGGCGGCGTTGATCCGTGTCAGCGCCTGAGAATCCGGCTGAGCCCGTACTCCGGGTCAGGCGAACGGTTCCCGGGGTGGCAGAGATCAGCGCCGAGCAGCTGTACGAGCGCAGCCAGACGCAGGGAATCCGCCTGCGCTGGCAGCTCCCTCAACGGCGGGAGGTGGCATATGCGATCAGATGCGCCGCCGCTTGTGCCCGCCAGGGACGCCATGCCTCAGCAGCAGTGGAGTCGGTTGATCCGCCGAGCTGTTGCAGCGATGCGCGCAGCTGCCGATCGGCGTACGGGAATGCGTCGTGATGCCCGAGGCGGAGGGCGATCATCTGAGCGCAGCTTCGATCAACGCCGGGTATTGCCGTGAGCGCCGCGATCAGCTGATCGAGGCTCGCTGTCTGCTCCAGTCGTAGGGCGTCGCTCGCGACCGCCGCTGCGAAGCCCTTGACAATGGTCGCAGCCGGGGCCGGCAGCTGACACGCGCCGAGGTCTGCGTCGGCCAGCGTCTCGGCGGACGGGAAGACGTAGCTGAGACCGGCGGGCAGGCCTGGGACGTGGAGACCGTGCGAACGAACGATCGCCGCGAGCACCGTGCGCGCGGGAGTCGCGCCGAGCAGCTCACCGATCAGCACCTGGACGCCCATCTCGAACGGGCCCCAGGCACCGTGAACGCGGAGGCCTCGCTGTCCGCGGACGATTGGGCCGATCAGCGGGTCGTTCGCCAGCGCCGTCTCCGCGGTGTCGATGTCGACGTCCAGGCCCAGCATCCGGCTTGCCCGCTCGACGACGTGGATCAGCCCCTCCCAGTAGGGGAGATGCGTTCGCAGGACGATGTGATCCGCGCCTCCCTGCTCGAGCTCGAGTAGCCCTGGCTCGCCGTCGAGTACGATCGTGCGCCGATAGCTGCCACCGGCTACCGCTTCGATGCCCGGTATCGCGCGCGCCGCGAGCACACGCAACGCACCACTCCAGTCATATGGCGGTTGCACCGGTATTCGTAGGGCAAGGCCGCCATCGACGACGAGACGGTCGTACCGGCGTCGGCGCGCGCGCAGGTCACGCGGCGAAGCATGGAACACGTCGCGCATGGTCCGATTGAACTGCCTGACGCTGCCGAAGCCTGAGGCGAGCGCGACCTGGGCGATCGTCAGATCCGAGTCGTCAAGCAGGCGGCGGGCGAAATGCGCGCGCCGTGAATATGCGAGTTGCGTCGGCGTCACGCCGAGATGCTCCGTGAACAGCCGTCGCAGATGGCGCCCCGACACCCCGAGCCGACGACCGAGCGCGTCCTCGGTGCCTTCGTCAAGCGCCCCACCGATGATCTGCTGCACCGCCCGGCAGACCAGCTCCGGCGCCGTTGCGCCGATCGGCGCGGCCAGCCGATACGGCCGGCACCGCAGGCATGCGCGGTAGCCGGCGGCCTCGGCCGCAGCGGCTATCTCGAATGTGATGACGTTCTCGGCCCGCGGCCGCGCACCGCACCCAGGACGGCAGTAGATGCCGGTGGTTCGCACAGCCGAGAACGTGGTCACCGAGATGTTGTAGCGACCAGGCGACCGACATTCTCGCCGTATCCGGCCACGATCCTCGATGCCCTGTCCGAATACGACCGATCCTCGGCCGGATGCGGCCAGATTAACCGTGATCACGGGTGGATCATGCGCCAACGGTCGCGGATAACCGCACCTAGAACCCAAGGAGTCGCCGATGCTGTGCAAAGTCTTCCCGATCGAGTTGCGGTCCGGCTGTCAGGCGGAGGCCGAGAAGGTGGTGCACGAGTTCGCGCCGCTGGGACCGGCGCAGGAGCCGAGCACGCTGTCGTTTCGCGTCTACCGTGACAAGAACCGTCCTGACTATCTGCTGTTCGTCGAACACTTCGCTGACCAGGCGGCGTACGACGCGCACACGGGCTCCGATGCCTACCGCCGGCTCGTCGCCGGCCGCTTCGCCGAGCTCATCGTCGAGTTCGTCGAACGCGATCATGAGCTGCTGGTCAGCCACTGACCCTGAATGCCATGCATCGCATTCAGCACGAGGCCGTCGACGCGTTCCGAAGCCTGCATGAGCCCGGTCCGCTCGTGCTGCCGAACGCCTGGGATCCAGCGTCAGCCGTCCTGATCGAAGCGGCCGGCGCGTCTGCGATCGCGACGACAAGCGCCGGGATCGCGTGGGCGAACGGTAGACCCGATGGCGAGCAGATCGGCCGTGAGCGCATGTTGGAGGCGCTGGCTGAGATCGTTGCATCGGTCGCGATCCCGGTCAGCGCCGACATCGAGTCTGGTTACGGGCCGACACCTGAAGCAGCTGCGTCAATCGTGAGCGCCCTGATAGAGATGGGAGTCGCCGGCATCAACATCGAGGACAGCCCAGGGATCGAGGCACCATTGCGCGAGCCGTCGATCCAGGCAGCTCGCATCGCGGCCGCGCGAAGCGCAGCTGACGGTGCGCAGGTTCCGATCTGGATAAACGCGCGCACCGACGTGTTCCTGATCGGCGCCGGAACGCCGCGCGAGCAGCTGCTCGAGGCGATGCGGCGCGCCGATGTCTACGCACAGGCCGGCGCCGACAGCCTGTTCGTTCCCGGTGCTGTCGATCTGAAGATGATTGCGGCGCTCGCCGACGGCTCGCTGCCGATCAACGTGATGGTCGATCACGGCGCGCCCGACGTTGCGTCGCTCGCAGCTGCCGGAGCGAGGCGCATCAGCGCCGGGGCGAGCATCGCGCAGGCCGCGTACGGGATCGCCGCTCAGGCTGCTGCCGAGATGCTCACGGCCGGAACCTACGAGTCGTTTCGCTCGACGCTCAGTCACACCGTCCTGAACGGGATGTTCAACCGATGAAAGGTCCGATGCGCTGGCAAGAGCTGACGATCGCAATGGAAGCGGAGCGCCGGCTTCCAGGCTATGAGGATCCTCTACGGACCGTCACGTTCACCGCTCCAGCGGCACTGCGCACGCGCTTCCATGAGGTCCGTGCAAAGTCCGCGCTGAACCGTGTGCCCGCACGGGCGCGGGTGCCATTCAGATGGACGATCAACCCCTACAGAGGCTGTACCCACGGCTGCCGCTACTGCTTCGCACGACCCACGCACGAGTTCTTGGGCTTCAACGCCGGCGACGACTTCGATCGCGAGATCGTGGTCAAGGTGAACATCGCCACGATCCTCCAAAGCGAGCTGCGCCGCCGATCCTGGAAGGGTGAGCACGTGGCGCTGGGTACGAACACGGACCCCTACCAATGGGTTGAAGGGCATTACAAGTTGATGCCCGACATCTGGCGGGCGTTGCGAGACGCTGCCAATCCATGCTCGGTGCTCACGAAATCACCGTTGCTCCTGCGTGACATCGAGCTCATGCGCCAGATCTCGCAGAGGGCTCGATTCACCGCCTACCTCTCGATCCCCACCTGGGATCAGCGCGCCTGGCGACAGACCGAGCCACGAACCCCGTCGCCGCGGGCGCGGCTCGAGGCGCTACGGACTCTGGCCGACAACGACATCGCTGTCGGCGTCGTGATCGCACCGCTGCTCTCTGGCATCAACGACGATCCCAGGCACATCGCGAAGATCGTCGACGCAGCCGTAGACGCTGGTGCGGAGAGCATCGACGCGCTGCCGCTACATCTGCGCGGATCCACCAAAGAGGTCTTTCTCAGGTGGCTTCGCCGCGCGCACCCTGAGCTGACCGAACGATACGAAGGCCTATATGGCGCAGGCTCCGAAATGGCGCGTGGCGAGCAGCAACGACTGATCGCACTTGTGCGCCCACGCGGCCGGACCTGGGACGAGCGCATCCGCGAACAGGAGCGCGCAGAGCGTTCACTGACGCCTGCGTTTGAAGCACAGAGCGGACAGCTCCAGCTGTTCTGATCATTTGGTCGCGGACCGCTCGCCCCCGCCCCGGCTGGCTGAAGCGGGGGTGTTCACCTGGCGATCGTGAGTCGGCGGAGTCCGCGGAGCCGGAAACTCTCGCCGGCAATCTCTAACCTGCGAGCGGCGATGCGAACCGCGATCCTGACGATCTCCAGCTCGGTCGCCGCCGGCGACAATCAGGACCTGTCGGGCGAGGCGCTGGCCGAGCTGGCGCGCACGGCCGGCGGCGAGCTCGTCGCCCGAGACGTGGTCGCCGATGATGCCGACGCGATCGAGTCCTGGCTGCGGCGACAGGTCAAGGACGGAGTCTCGGTGATCCTGACCACCGGCGGCACCGGCTTCACCGCCGACGACGTCACCCCCGAGGCGACGCGCGCGGTGATCGACCGTGACGCCCCCGGGATCGCCGAGGCGATGCGCGCCGAGTCGCGCAGGCACACGCCGATGGGCATCCTCAGCCGCGGTGTCTCCGGCATCGCCGGGCGCAGCCTGATCGTCAACTTCCCCGGCAATCCCCGGGCGATCCGCGAGCTGTTCGGGGTGATCGAGCCGGTGCTCGGGCACGCCGTGGGGACGCTGAACCGTGAGCCCGGGCAGCCCAGCGGCCATTGAGCCGTGCCCCGGAACGGCCCGGCGGCGACTGAACCGTGAGCCCGGACAACCCAGCGGCGATTGAGCTGCACGAGCTGAGGCGACACTTCGGCGAGCGCACGGCGCTGCGCCGCGTGTCGGTGGACGTCCCCGAAGGCGCGACGCTGGCGGTGCTCGGCCGCAACGGCGCCGGCAAGTCGACGCTGCTGCGGATCCTCGCGACGCTGCTGCGCCCCCACGCGGGCATCGTCAGGCTGTTCGGCGAGCAGCTTCCCCGCCGGGCCTGGGCGGTGCGCGGCCGCGTCGGCCTGCTCGCCCACGATCCGCTGCTCTACCGCGAGCTGACCGCGCGCGAGAACCTCCGCTACCACGCGCGCCTGCACCGCGTCGCGCCCGAGCGCGTGGAGCAGGTGCTGGCCGCGGTCGGGATGCAGCGCCGCGCCGACGACCCCGTCCGCTCGCTCAGCCAGGGGATGCTCCAGCGCGTCGCGGTCGCGAGGGCGATCCTGCACCAGCCGGCGCTGCTGCTGCTGGACGAGCCGAGGGCGAACCTGGACCCCGGCGCCAGCACCCTGATCGAGCCGCTGATCGGTCGCGCCAGCGGGCTCACACGGGTGATCGCCAGCCACGACCCCGAGGCGGCGCTGGCCGAGGCCGACCTCGTGCTGGCGCTGCGCGACGGCGCCGCCGCGTTCGTCGGGCGGCCCGACCAGCTCCCCCGTGACCTCCTCGCCGAGGTCTACGCGTGAGTGCCACCGCCGCGGTCCTCCGCAAGGACCTGCTGGTGGAGCTGCGCACGCTCGAGACCGTGCCCGCGATGGTGCTGTTCTCGATCAGCGTGTTCGTGATCTTCCACTTCGCGCTGAACCGCGCGGCGCTGAGCGGGCAGCTCGCCGCCGGCGTGCTGACCGCGACGCTGCTGCTCGCGGCGATGCTGGCGATCAACCGGCTGTTCGTCGCCGAGCGCGAGCAGGGCGGCTTCGACGCGTTCCTGCTGGCGCCGGTCGACCGCACGGCGATGCTCGTCGCCAAGGTCGC
>JASHQV010000087.1 GCA_030038955.1 Solirubrobacteraceae bacterium | reverse complement strand
ATACCTTCCGTGGTACGCGCGCCTAGTCGGGATCGGCCGCGCCCGTCCCTTGGCGATCATATTGGCTGCGCTCGTCGTGGCCACACCGGCGGTGGCGGCATCGACCAACTGGTTCGGGATCGGGGCGGCGGACCACTTCCCCAGACAGTCGCCCACGGTGGACGCGGGACGCGCGCTGCCGGCCACGAGCAGGCTGCTGGCGATCCGGATACGCGACCCTCAAGGGGGCCCTCCGTGGGGCCTCCGGCTGGTGCATACAACTCGCGGAGACACGTGCATCCAGCTGGGCCGGGTCGAGGATGGTCGCCTCGGCTCGCTGGGCATCGACGGCGCCTGGAGCAACGATCACCTGTTCCACCCGTTCCCCAAGACTTCTGAGGGATACGACTGCGGCACGACCGACGCAGCCGGTGACGGCTTCGTGAACGTCGCGTACACCGGCATGGTGGCCAGCGCCAACCCGACGGCAGGTGCCCGGGGACCACAGGCAGGCGGCTGCCGGCCTCCGCTCTTGCTGGTGGGGCGGATGCGCGCGACCTCTGCACGCCATCCTCGCCTCAGGCTGCACAGCGATCTCAAGGTATGCCCGCTGAACAGCACCCGCATCGTGTTCATGGGTCTATTGGGTCCGGACGCGACCAGCATCACCTACCAGGCTCCCAATCGCTCCGTGCAGACGGAGACAACCACTGGAGCCGATGGCGCGTACCTGCTGGTGTTCCCGCAGAACCGGACCACCTGCCTGCTCTACACGCAGGGCCCGACCGGCGGCTACGGACCTTGTGGCAGCACCGAATCGGTGGGCGGTGCCAGCCCGGATCCGATCGGCGCGATCAAGGCGATCACCTACCGGGACGGCCACGTCTGCCGCTTGCAGAGATCGTCCTCGTTGCTTCGCGTGCTCAGGGCGATGAGCGGGACGGTGGCGGCGGAGCTGAAGCTCCGCCGGGGCCACTCGCTGACGGCCGCTCAACGTGTGTTGGCGCGCCGGGACCTGCTGAAGTTGCTCGCTGCACGCCACATCTCACTCGCCACCTACCGTGATCAGGTGGGACCCCAGCCGTCCTGTCCTCCGGTTGGCTATGTCGCCGGCCATCAGCGCCACCTCACCCGAGCCGATGTCGCCAGCCCGATCACCGTCCAGATCCTGTCGCCCCAGTACCACGAGTTCCGCGTCGATCTCATCTTCACCGCACGCCAGGCCGTGATTGGAAGCAACAGCTGGTACGAGGATTACATGACCAATCCGCCCGGCTGCCCCTCGAGCGGACAGGGCGGTGAGATTGGGTTCGGCAACATCCCGGCAGGCAAGCTGATCCACGACATACGCCTGATCGGCCCCTGCAAGGGCACCTACCGAGGTTTGATCGGCTATATGCAGAACAGTGGCCCTATCAACGAGAACAACGCCGGCGGAGGCGTGCCCGGACAGGACGGATCGCTCGTGGTCGGACGCTTCCGGTTCACCATCCGTTGATTCCCACGCGGGTCGGCGATCTCCGCGTGCACCCACGTAAGTCGGCGATCTCCGCGTGCACCAAGGAGGCGCCCCGTCGCCGGCGCGCCTCCTAACCACACGTTCCGCTACCGAACGTCAGCTCACGAGCAGGTGCTCGTCCACGTGCACTCGCTGAAGCCGTTGCCGGTCGAGTCTGGCGCCGACGGCGTGCCGATCACGTCGCCGTCCGAGTCCGTCAGCTGGATCTCCTCCGAGGTCGTCAGGCCCGGATTCGCTCCGTTGACCGTGGCCGAGTTGAAGGCCGGATCGGTGAGGTTCGGCAGCGCCGCGAAGCCCGCGTCGGTGCCGATCTCCAACGGCGTCTCCTCGATCCACTCGGCGGTGTCCATCGACGACGAGTACGGGACTGTGGTCGAGTACGACTCGTCGCGAGTCACATCCTGCAGGGTGATGTCCCATACCTCGGGCTCGTTCTGGCTGATCGAGGCTTGCATCTGATCGCCCGGCTCCACGGTCATGCCGCCGATCTCGATCTCCGGCGCCGGGATCAGCTCATACCAGGCGTCGTAGGACGCAGAGCCGTCTGATGCCACGTCCTGCTCGGTGCCGGTCTGGATCAGAGTTTCGTCGCCGATGTCGCAGCTGGCGTCGACGCAGCCACCGCCGATCCCGACCCAGTCGGCGGAATCCTCCGCCTGATCGGAGGTATGCTGCGTGGCCGTGGGCACGGTCCAGCTGCCTGTGATCGAGGTGAACAGCTTGCCGCCCTGCTCGAGCGCGCCCTGCTGGTAGCCGAACCAGTTGCTGCTCGTGTTGGTGTTGAACCCCAGGTGCGTCAGGCGCAGCAGCTGCCCACCGGGCGCGAAGCGGGCGGAGGCACTGCCGGCAAACGCCAGGCATGAGCACGCGCAGATACAGGCCGCCAGGCCCGCACGTGTGAGTGCATGAGGAGACGTGATCATCTCACTCCCTTCCCGGTGGACCCGCGGGCCACGATCCACCGAGTTCCCTGCCAACCGGCCCGCCGTCCCGACGATACCCGGAATCTCTCTGCGCCACGCCGGTGCGATCAGCGCGCGTACCCCACGGCTGCGATCAGCGTGCGCCACCGCTGCGATCAGCCCGTGTACCCAACCGCTGCGATCAGCGCGCGTACTCCACGGCTCGGGACTCCCGGATCACCGTGACCTTGATCTGTCCCGGGTACTCCAGCTCCTTCTCGATCTGGCGGGCGATCTCGTAGGACAGCACGGTTGCGGTGTCGTCGTCGACATCGCCCGGCGACACCATGACCCGGATCTCGCGGCCGGCCTGCATCGCGTACACCTTCTCGACGCCCTTGTGGCGCGAGGCGATCTGCTCGAGGTCGCGCAGCCGCTTGACGTACTGCTCGAGGGACTCCCCACGCGCCCC
>JASHQV010000086.1 GCA_030038955.1 Solirubrobacteraceae bacterium | reverse complement strand
GCGCTCACGAAGTACTGCGAGATCGACGACGAGCACAGGTCGCTGGCCTGCTTGCCGATGTTCATCTTCGCCAGCACCGGCGCCGGCGCGACCGCCCAGCCGAGCCGCACGCCGGGGGACAGGATCTTGGAGAAGGTGCCGGCGTAGATCACGAACTCGCTGTCGAGCGAGTACAGGGTAGGCAGCGCCTCGCCCTCGTAGCGCAGCAGCCCGTAGGGGTTGTCCTCGAGGATCAGCAGCTCGCGCTCGCCGGCCAGCTGCACAAGCTGCCGGCGACGCTCGAGCGACAGCGTCACCCCGGCCGGGTTGTGGAAGCTGGGGACGGTGTAGATGAACTTCGGGCGGCGGCCACCGGCCTCGAGCCGGTCGAGCAGCTCGTCGAGCTCGTCGACGCGCATCCCGTCACGGTCCATCGTGACCTGCACGACCTCCGCCTGATAGGCGCAGAACGTGGGCACCGCGCCGGGATACGTGGGCGCTTCGGCGACGACCACGTCGCCGGGGTCCAACAGCGTCTTCGCGACCAGGTCGATCACCTGCTGGCCGCCGGTCGTGACGAGCACGTCGTCGACGTCGACGTCGGTGGCCTCGGCGCGCATCACCCGGACGATGCAGTCCTTGACCGCCGCCAGCCCCTCGGTCGGCCCGTACTGCAGCGCGCGCGAGCACGACTGCGCCGCCACCCGACCCATCAGCGCGGCGTAGGAGTCGGCCGGGAACGTGGAGGTGTCAGGCATGCCACCGGCTAGCGAGATCACGTCGTCGCGCTCGGTCAGCGCCATCAGGTCGCGCATCGCGGATGACTTCATCACCTGCGTGCGTCGGGCGAACAGAGCTGCGTAGCGCTCGATGTCCCGCGAGGTGGACCGGGGTGGGCGGGTGGACGGGCTCATCTCGGCGCCCTCCGGGACAGTTGCCGGCGGCACCTGCGGCTGCTCCGGTCGGTGAGCACCGGCGCCGTGTCGTCTATCGTCACGCTCCGTCACGGTACAGCACGATGCATCTCGCCTTCGACATATTCCAGGGCATCGGGATCGCGGCGGCAGTCGGAATCCGGCCGTTCCTGCCGGGGCTGGCGGCGGGCGCGCTCGCCGCCGGCGACGTCGAGATCCGCTTCAACGGCACCTCCTACAGTTTCCTGCAGAGCTCCTGGTTCCTGCTCGTGCTGGTCGCGGCCACGGCGGTGCTGGTGATGCTGGAGCGCTCGGCTTTCGCTGAGCAGCGGCGTGGCGGCTCCGGGACGTACGTGCTGATGCTGATCTCGCTGGTGATCGGCGGGATGTTCTTCGCCGGCTCGCTGGCGCGCGGCGGCTACGCCGTGTGGCCGGGCTGGGTCGGTGGGGTGGTGTGTGCCGCCGTCGGAATCGCGGCGTCGAGGCCGTTCCTGACGCGGCTGCGGAACCGCCTGGATCAGAGCGCGGCGGCCGTCGGGCTACCGGTGATCGCGGACGGCTCGGCGCTGCTGATCGGTCTGCTTTCGGTGGTGGCGCCGCCGGTCGGCCCGATCGCGTTGCTGGCGCTGCTGTGGCTGCTGCTGCGAGGTCGCCAGCGCGGGCAGCAGAAGTACGCCGGTCTGCGGATCCTGCGTTGAGCCCGATGGATCGCACGCTCGGCCAGATCGATTGCGGGCTGGGCCGGGCAGATCTCGCGCTGACGCGTTGACCGAAAAGCTCGTCCTCGTCGTGATCGACGCGCTCAAGCCGGAGATGCTTGAGCGGGCGGTCGCATCCGGGCGCGCTCCGGCGCTCGAACGGATCATGCACAACGGCGTGTACGTGCCCGACAGCGTCGCCGCGTTCCCCTCGGTGACGCCCGTGTGTGCTGCTTCGCTGACCACCGGCGTCGGCCCGGACCGGCACCTGATCCCGAGCATGAACTGGTACCACCGGGACGAGCGGCGCTACGTCGAGTACGGCTCGAGCTTCCCGGCCACGCGCCGGTTCGGCGTCGTCCGTTCGCTCACCGACACGATCTACCGGATGAACGCCGAGCACCTGTCGCCCGAGGTCGAGACCGTGTTCGAGTCGCTCGACGACATCGACGTGCGGACGGCCGGCACCACGTATCTGATCTACCGTGGCCGCCACCCGCACGAGGTGGCGGGCGAGAGCGCGCTCGCGCGGATCGTCACCTCGACGCTGTTCCGGCGCACGATCGACGGACCCTTGGAGCTGTTCTACGCCGACCTGTACGCCAGCCGCCGGACCGGCTGCCGCGGCCAGCTGGGGATGCCGGGCGTGCGCGACCAGCACGCCGGCTGCGTCGCCGCGTACCTGGCCGAGCACGACCTGTTCGACTTCCTGCTGCTGTCGCTGCCCGACACCGACGCGTGGTCGCACCGCAACGGCCCGTACGCACAGGTCAGCTCGATCGCCGCGGCCGACCGTCAGCTCGAGCGGCTGATGCACGCCGCCGGCGGGCCCGAGCAGTTCCTCGAGCAGCACGCGGTGATCGTCGCCTCCGACCACTCGCAGGCTGGCGTCGAGGCCCGCATCCGCCTCGACCTGCCGTTCGCCGAGATGCCCGTCGCCACGCCGAGCGCCGCCCGCTCGGCGGGGGCCGCGCTCGCGCTCTGCCCGGCGCAACGCTCGGCGATGATCTACGTGCTCGATCAGGACCGCCGCGACGAGCTGCTCGAGCTCGCGGTCGCGAACGCGCTCGCGCTCGACGGGGTCGACCTGGTGATGTTCATGGCGTCGGCCGCGGACGAGGCGGTCGTCCGGGGCGCCCGCGGCGAGCTGCGGTTCGCGCCCGGGGGCGAGCTCGAGGATCCGCGCGGCGGACGCTGGAGCGTCGAGGGCGAGCTCGGGGCGCTGGGCGCGGAGGTCGCTGACGGCCGCTTCGACAGCCCCGACTACCCGGACGCGCTGGCGCGCGTGTGGTCGGCGCTCAACTGCTCGAACGCCGGAGACGTGCTGCTGTCCGCGTCGCCCGGATACGAGTTCGTCGACTGGGGCGGCGCCGACCACGTCGGCGGCGGCAGCCATGGCTCGCTGCACCGCTCCGACTCGCTCGGCGCGTTGCTATGGTGTGGGACCGGGCCGGATTCGGCGGCGGCCCGCCGCCAGTGGTCGCTGCAGGACGTGACGCCGATGGTGCGCCGGCATTTTGGTGCGGGCACACCGCGGTGAGGGTCCGTAGAAGAATTAGTCGTGAAATTTGGGGAGTGTCTGGGCGTGGCTGGCGTGAGGACGTGACACGAGACGTACTGGTGGTACGGCGGTGTCACGGCCTCACGCCAGGCGCGTCCAGACGCCGCCAAGAACGCGAACTAATTCTTCTACGGGCCCTAAGGCGGTTAGCAGCGGGTTAGACTGCAACCCGCGCTTACGCTCGGCTAACTCGCCGCCGATACATTTCTCGCCGATGTCCGAGAGCACCCCCACGACGATCGAGTTCGAGCTTCCGCTCGGCGTCCGCTTCCGACATGGGGTACACCGCACGCACGCCCGCTTCATGGTCGGCATTCGCCATCCGGCCAACTGGCTGCAGCTGGTCCGCTTCGGCGCGGTGGGAATGTCCGGCTATCTCGTCAACCTGGTGGTGTTCGCAGCTTGTGTGCACCTGTTGGGCATCGACTTCCGGCTCGCCTCGGCCATCGCTTTCCTCGTTTCGGTGGGCAACAACTTCTGGCTGAACCGGCACTGGACGTTCAGCGCCAAGCAGCATCACCCGGGGCGGCAGGCGCTCAAGTTCTTCACCGTGTCGCTGATTGCGTACGGCTGCTCGTACCTGATGCTCATCACGCTCGTGGACGATGTCGGTGTGGACAAGGTGGTCGCGCAGGCGATCGCCGTGATCGCCGCCATGCCGCTGTCGTTCATCGGGCAGAAGCTTTGGAGCTTCAAGGCCTGAGAGCTGCCCGCCCGGCCGCGCTGGTGACGGCCGCACTCGTCCTGATCGGCGTGATCAGCCTGCCCGCCAGCGCGCAGGCGACGACGACGACCGCCCTGTCGGCACCACCCGGCCTGCCGGTGCTCGTCCAGACCCCGACCACAGCGGTCAACAACACGCCGCCCAAAGGCTTCCGGCTCAGCGCCCCCGAAGTCGAGCGGATCGCCGCGCGCAACCCCGAGGTGATCGCTCAGCTGCGCCGGGATCCGCACCTGATCCCGTACGAGTACACCCGCGACTACCCGTTCTGGCAGGTGAGCTGGTTCACCCGCCCGGGTCACGGCCCGCAGAAGGAGCGGATCCAGGTGTACGTCGACGACCAGACGGGCCAGGTCACCCAGGTGTGGACCGGCTACCAGGTGGCGTGGACGATGGCTCGCGGCTATCCGGGGGCATTTGGTCGGCACGTCAACTCGCTGTACGTGTGGCTGCCGATGTGCGCCGCCTTCCTGCTCCCGTTCCTGCCGCTGCGGCTGGGAGCGCGGCCGGGCACTCCGCCCGGGAGCCGGCGGCGCCTGTACTTCACGCGGCTGACCCTGTGGCATCTGGACTTGCTGATGCTGCTCGGCTTCTCGGTGTCGCTGGCGTTCTTCAATCACGCCGACATCGGCATGTCGGTGCCGCTCGTGTACCCGTTCCTGCTGTACCTGCTGGTGAGGATGCTGCTGCTCGCGTTCCGGCGCGGGCGTCCCCGCGAGCCGCTGCGGACAATCCTGCGACCGGGCTGGCTGGCGCTCGGCCTGATCTTCCTGATCGGCTTCCGGATCGGCCTGAACGTGACCGACTCGAACGTGATCGACGTCGGCTACGCGGGCGTGATCGGCGCCAACAAGGTGCTGTTCGGCGCGAAGCTGTACGGCGGCTGGCCGAGCGACAACCCGCAGGGCGACACCTACGGCCCGGTCAACTACTTCGCGTACACGCCGTTCAACGTGATCTTCGGCTGGAGCGGCGTGTGGGATAGCCTGCCCGCCGCCCACGCCGCTGCGATCGCCTTCGACCTGCTGACGATCCTCGGCCTGTTCCTGCTCGGGCGGGCGATCCGAGGCCCGACGCTGGGGATCCTGCTCGCGTACCTGTGGGCCGCCTACCCGTTCACGCTGTACGTGCTGGAGTCGAACAGCAACGACGCACTGGTCGCGCTGACGCTCGTGCTCACGCTGCTGCTGCTGCGCTGGGCGCCAGCGCGCGGCTTGGGGGCGGCGCTGGCTGGGCTGACGAAGTTCGCGCCGCTCGCGCTGGCGCCGGTGTTCCTGCGTGGCGCCGACCCGCCGCCGGGTCGTCGGCAGGTGCTCAGATACGCGATCGTCTACGCGCTGACGATCGCCGTGATGATGGCCTACGTCGTGATCACGGGCGATCTCGGGCCCTTCTGGCGGGACACGTTCGTCTACCAGATCGGGCGACCGGCACCGTTCTCGGTGTGGGGCCTGTGGGGCGGGGCTGCCGGCACGCTGTCGCTGGAGCAGCACGTGGTCGAGGGGGGGATGGTGGCGCTCGCGATCGCCGCGATGTTCGTGCCTCGGCGCCGGGGGGTCGGGCAGACGGCGGCGATGGCCGCGGCCGTGCTGATCGCCTTCCAGCTGTGCCTGACCTACTGGTTCTACCTGTACGTCGTGTGGTTCTTCCCGCTGGTGATCGTCGCGCTGACGCTCAGCCATCCGGCTGAGGCACCGGAGCGGGAGCGCTCATCGGAGGCGTGGGCGGCGGCCGCGGCGTCGCCGGCGGCCGCCGCCCAGGTCGGCGTCTGACTGATCATCTAGAGCCGCCGCCCGGGCCGCTCGAGCAGCTGTCGAATCGACGAGGCGCGCATCGACCCCGCCTCCGCCTCGACCAGCACCCCGTTCAACCACGGATCCTCGTCGGAGGTGTCGAACCGCACCGGCATTCGCGTCAGCATCGAGTCGATCGCCTGCTCGCGCCTGACCCCGATCACGCCACCCCGTGCCCCGGTCATGCCGACGTCGGTGATGTAGGCGGTCCCACCCGGCAGCACTCGCGCGTCAGCGGTCGGCACGTGCGTGTGCGTCCCGACCACCGCCGTCACCCGCCCATCGAGGTACCAGCCGAGGCCAACCTTCTCGCTGGTCGCCTCGGCGTGCATGTCGACGAGGATCAGGTCGGCCTGGCCGCGCAGCGCGTACAGCGCCGCATCGGCCTCCGAGAAGGCTGGCAGCGCCGCCTGCATGAACAGGTTTCCCGACAGCGAGATCACCGCCAGCCGTGCGCCCCCTCGCTCGACCACGCAGCTGCCGTGTCCCGGCTGCGACTTCAGGAAGTTGGCCGGCCGCAGGATCCGCGGCTCCTCGTCGAGGTAGCCATAGACCTCGCGGCGACGGTAGCTGTGGTTGCCGAGCGTGAGCACGTCGATGCCGGCGTCGAGCAGCTCGCGCGCGAGCTTCGCGGTGATCCCGACCCCGCCGGCGGCGTTCTCGGCGTTGGCGACCACGAAGTCCGGCTCGAGGCGCTCGCGCAGGCTCGGCAGCAGCGCCAGCAGCGTCCGGCGACCGGACCCGCCGACGATGTCGCCCACGAACAGGATGCGGACGCCGTCGTGCATGCGCCCATACTTCCAGGTGTATGCAGGAGCGGCATTCCCCGCGCTCGGCAGCTGCACCCGCTTCGCCCGCCGAGGCGAGCCGCCGCCCGGTGCTGTCAGCTCGGGGATTGACCCGCCGGTTCGGCGAGCGCACGGCGATCCGCGACGCCAGCTTCGACCTCGAGCCAGGCGAGCAGCTGGCGATCATCGGCCCGAACGGCGCCGGCAAGACGACGCTGCTGTCGATGCTCGCCGGGGTGCTGGCGCCATCGACCGGCGAGCTGTCTGGGCCGGATCAGCGCCGCACCGGCTGGGTGCCGCAGCAGCCGGCCGTCTACTCGAAGCTGTCGGTCGCCGAGAACCTGCGGCTGTTCGCACGTCTCGAGCGGCTGCCCGACCCCGACGCCGCGGTCGACGCGATGCTCGCGCAGACCGACCTGACCGCGCGCCGCGACGAGCAGGTCAGCCGCCTGTCCGGCGGCAACCAGCAGCGCGTCAACATCGCGATCGGCCTGCTGTGCGAGCCGCAGGTACTGCTGCTCGACGAGCCCTCCTCGTCACTCGATCCGCGCCAGCGCGAGCGCCTGTGGGAGTTCATTGCCGGGCTCAGCCGCGGCGGCACGAGCGTCGTCTACGCCACCCACAACGTGCTGGAGGCCGAGCGCTACGGCGACCGCGTGCTGGTGCTCGGCGATGGCGAGGTCCTGTTCCTCGGCTCGCCGGCCGAGCTCGAACGAGCCGTCGGCGATCGGCCCGCGCTCGACTTCGAGGCTGCGTTCGTGAGCTTCCTCCACGACCGCGGGCATTGACGTGCGCTGGCTGCTGGTCAAGGACCTCCAGATCCTTCGCCGCTCGCCGCTGCTGGCGGCGATGCTCGTGATCTACCCGGCGGTGATCGCGCTGATGATCGGCTTCGCGCTGTCGAGCCCGCCGGGCAAGCCCAAGGTCGCGATCTACTCGGGCGTCAAAGCCGGGCACGGCAGGATCCACTTCGGCACCCAGGAGATCGATGTCTCACGCTACGCGGAGCAGCTGTTCAGCTCGATCCAGCCGATCCATGCCCGCTCGGCAGCCGCCGCCACCGCCGACGTCCGCGACGGCCGAGTGCTGGCGGCCGTGATCATCCCCGCCGACATCACCGCCCAGCTGCAGGGGATGCTGGAGGGCGGCAACGGCAACCCCACCGTCCAGCTGGTGCTCAACTCGCGCAACCCGCTCGAGCGCAACCTCGCCGACGAGGCGATCGGGGCGCGCGTCGACGAGGTCGAGCAGGCGGTCTCCAAGCAGGTGCTGGCGGTCGTCGTCCGGGACCTGCAGCGGGTCTTGGGCGGCGGCGTCGTCAACCTGCTCGGGCAGAACGTGCCGCTGCTCGGGCTGCGCAACGTCCGCACGATCGTCGACGGCACGATCGCCTCGCTGTCGCGCAGCTCGAAGCTGGTCCCGGCGCTGCACAGGGTGGTGGCGTTCACCGACATCGCGATCGAGGGACTCGCGTTCGCCGGTCCGGCGATCGGCACGATCGGCACGCCTCTGACCGTGCAGCGGATCGAGCTCGCCGGGCGCACGACGCCGCTGGCCTCCTACGCGGTCGCGATCGCCGCCGTCACTTCGCTGATGTTCGTGTGCCTGCTGCTGGCGGCCGGGATGCTGGCGCTGGAGCGCTCCGAGCACGCCTACCTGCGGCTCGTCCGCGGGCTCGTCCGGCCCGAGGCGCTGCTCGGCGAGAAGATCGCCCTGGCCGGGCTCGCGGCGGCCCTGCTGGCGCTGGCGCTGTCGGCGATCGTGTCGATCTTCGTCCCGCTGCAGTGGGGGCGCTTCGAGCTGTGGGTGGTCGCGCTGGCGCTGGCCGGGCTCGCGTTTGCGGCGCTCGGTGTGGCGATCGGCAGCCTCGCGCGCGAGGTCAGCACCGCCTCGCTGATCGCCTTCCTGTGCTCGCTGCCGGTGGCGTTCGTGGCCTTGATCCCCGGCACGGCGGTGTCGGGCGGGCTGGCGAGCGTGCTCGACGTGATCTCGTTCCTGTTCCCGTTCCGCGCCGGCCTGCAGGCGGTCGGAAACGCGTTCAGCGGCACCGCTCCCGGGCTTGCGTGGCCACTCGTCCACCTGGCCGTGCAGGTGCTGGTGTTCGCAGCGCTCGCGCGGCTCGCGCTGCGGCGCTTCGCCAGCCCCTGAGCCGGCTTCCCCGTGGCGCCTCAGCGGTTGCCGGTGACGCTGCGGAACATGAACACGCACACGGCTGCGACGATGAACGCCACGATCGGCAGCCAGGCGCCGACGATCCCGGCAACGGCCAGCACCACGCCGGCGACGCCGACGACGGCGGCGCCACCGCCGACCTGCACGAGCCGGTAGGCCCGCTGCTCGCGCGCCCGGCGGGGGGTGTAGCCACTGCGCTTCTGAAGACCGGCCATCGGCAAAGCGTAGTTGGTGGGGGCGGCGACTTGTGGTTCGCCGCCCCCAACCGCGTCACCGCCGGGACGCCCGCTGACTCCGAGTATCCTCGGCAGATGCCGTTCCCCCAGACCCGCATGCGGCGTTTGCGTGCGACGCGGGCGCTGCGCGGGCTCGTGCAGGAGACCCACGTGGCGGCGTCGACGTTCGTCTACCCGATGTTCGTCGCGCACGGACTCGACCGGCGCGAGCCGATCGCGGCGATGCCCGGAGTGGAGCGCCTGTCGATCGCCCACGCCGTCGACGAGGCGGGCAACGTGGCGGCGCTGGGGGTGCCGGCGGTGCTGCTGTTCGGGATTCCGGCGACCAAGGACGCGGAGGGGTCGGGCGCCTGGGACGACGAGGGGGTCGTGCAGCTGGCCACGCGGGCGATCAAGGAGGCCCATCCGGAGACGCTGGTGATCGCCGACCTGTGCCTGTGCGAGTACACCGACCACGGCCACTGCGGCGTGGTCCGCGGCGACACCGTCGACAACGACGCGACGCTCGAGCTGCTCGCCCGCACGGCTGTCTCGCAGGCGCGGGCGGGAGCCGACATCGTCGCGCCCAGCGACATGATGGACGGCCGCGTCGGCGCGATCCGCGCCGCGCTCGACGAGGAGGGCTTCGCCGACACCCCGATCCTCGCCTACTCGGCGAAGTTCGCCTCGGCCTTCTACGGACCGTTCCGCGAGGCGGCCGGCTCGGCGCCCGCGTTCGGCGACCGCCGCGGCTACCAGATGGACCCCGCCAACGGCAACGAGGCGCTGCGCGAGGCGAGGCTCGACGTGGACGAGGGCGCCGACATCCTGATGGTCAAGCCGGCGCTGCCGTACCTCGACCTGATTCGCCGGATCAAGGACGACACCGCGATGCCGCTGGCCGCCTACCACGTCTCCGGCGAGTACGCGATGATCAAGGCCGCCGCGGCCGCCGGCTACATCGACGAGCGCGGCGTCGTCCTCGAGGCGCTCACTGCGATCCGCCGCGCCGGCGCCGACATCATCATCACCTATTACGCCAAGGAGGCTGCCGCATGGCTTCGGTGAGCGGCTCCACCGCCGGTTCCCGAGGGGCTGCCGAGACGCGATCCGCGCCCACCGCCGGTTCCCGAGGGGCCGCCGAGACGCGACCCGCGCCCGCCGCCAGCACGGGCGGCTTCGGTCCCAAGCTCCGCTCCCGCAAGGATGGCGCCGCGGTGCCGCTGGACGCCACCGACAAGCGGCTGCTGAATCTGATGCAAGGCGACTTCCCGGTAGCGGCGCGTCCATACCAGCACGTCGCCTCCGAGGCGGGAATCGCCGAGGCGGAGGCGATCGCGCGCGTGCAGCGGCTGCTCGACGAGCGGATCATCCGCCAGGTCACGCCGATCTTCGACACACGTGCGCTCGGCTACTCATCGATGCTGGTGGCCGCCAAGGTCGACCCGGAGAACCCGTGGCGGGCGGCGACCGTGATCAACGAGCACCCCGGCGTCTCGCACAACTACCTGCGCGATCACGAGTTCAATATCTGGTTCACGATCGCCACCGAGCCGGGCTCGCCGCTCGGCCTCGACGGCACGCTGCGGCTGCTCGGCAAGCTCGCGGGCGCGGAGTCGATCCGCCAGCTGCCGACGTTGAAGCTGTTCAAGATCCGAATGGACCTCGAGATGGAGGCGGGCACCGAGGCGCTGGCGAGCGCGGCCGAGGCGGTGGCGCCGGCCGAGACCAGCCCGCAGCCATACGACGAGTTCGACCAAGCGGTGATCCGCGCCACCCAGGGCGACCTGCCAGTGGTGCCCGAGCCGTTCGCGCCCGCCGCCGCCGAGCTGGGGATCGGCCAGCAGCAGCTGCTCCAGCATCTGCGCGGCATGCAGGAGCGCCGGCTGCTGCGCCGCGTGGCCGCGATCCTGTTTCACCGCCGCGCCGGCTTCAGCGCCAACGGGATGGGCGTGTGGAAGGTGCCCGACGAGCGGATCGGCGAGCTCGGCCCGCGGATGGCCGCGTTCCGCGGGATCTCCCACTGCTACCAGCGTCCAACCTACGAGGACTGGCCCTACTCGGTGTTCACGATGGCCCACGGTCGCTCCAAGGACGAATGCGACGCGATCCTCGACTCGATCGCCGCCGACACCGGGATCAGCGATCGCGCGACGCTGTACTCGTCCACCGAGTTCAAGAAGATCCGGCTGCTGTACTTCACCGAGGATCACCGCAACTGGGAACGCGAGCACGCGGGCGTGTGAGCGGGACGACCACGCGCAGCGCTGAGCTGTACGCGCGAGCTCTGCGGGTGCTGCCGGGCGGAGTCAACTCGCCCGTGCGCGCGATGCGCTCGATCGGGCGCGAGCCGCTGTTCATCGCGTCCGGCTCGGGCTCCCGGATACGCGACGTCGACGGCCGCGAGTACATCGACTGGGTCGGCTCGTGGGGCCCGCTGATCCTCGGCCACGCCGATCCCGAGGTGGTCGCGGCCGTGTCCGCCGCGGCACAGCGCGGCACCAGCTTCGGCGCTCCCACCGAGAGCGAGGTCCTGCTCGCCGAGGAGATCGTCGAGCGCTTGCCGAGCGTCGAGATGGTGCGGATGACCTCGTCCGGCACGGAGGCGACGATGAGCGTCCTGCGGCTGGCGCGGGCGGTCACCGGCCGCGAGCGGATCCTCAAGTTCTCAGGCGCCTACCACGGCCACGTCGACGGGCTGCTCGCCGAGGCCGGTTCGGGCCTCGCCACGCAGGGGATCCCCGCCAGCCCCGGCGTCAGCGAAAGCGCCGCCGCCGCGACCGTGATCGTCCCCTGGAACGACCCGGAGGCGGTGCGCGCCGCCTGCGATGCCCATCCACTGGCGGCGATCCTCGCCGAGCCGGTGCCCGCCAACATGGGCGTGGTGCCGCCGCTCGCAGGCTTCCTGGAGCTGCTGCGCGAGCTGGCGACCAGCACCGGCGCCCTGCTCGTGTTCGACGAGGTGATCACCGGCTTGCGGGTGGCGCGCGGCGGCGCCCAGGAGCTGTATCAGGTGATGCCAGACCTGACGGTCATCGGCAAGGTCGCCGGCGGCGGCTTGCCGGCCGCCGCCTATGGCGGGCGTCGCGAGCTGCTCGAGCGGATCGCGCCTGCCGGTGATGTCTACCAGGCCGGCACGCTGGCGGGCAATCCGCTCGCGACCGCGGCGGCGCTGGCGACGCTGAGGCGCCTCGACGCCGCCGCCTACGCGCGTCTCGCGGCCGTCACCGAGCGGCTCGCCGCCGGCCTGCGCGAAGCTGCGGCGAGCGCGGGCCGCGGGCTCCAGGTGCAGACCGTGCCCGGGCTACTCACGCCGTTCTTCCGTCTTGAGTCCGTGAGAGACTTCGGTGACGCTGCGCGTAGCGATCAGGACGCTTACGGAGCGTGGTGTCGGGCGCTGCTCGAGCGCGGCGTGTATCCGCCCGCCTCACAGTTCGAGGCGTGGTTCCCCTCGCTCGCCCACAGCGACGAGGACGTGGAGCTGACCGTACAGGCTGCCGCCGACGCGTTCGCGGAGCTGACGTGAGCGATCGCGCGCGGACAGACGACTGCGACGAGCTACTGGCCGACATCGCCGAGGGCGCCAGGCTGCACTATGAGGCGCCGGGCGCCGACCCCGATCAGTCGCTGCTGGAAGGCGATCACCTGTACGCCCGTGGCCTGGCACGACTGGCCGAGCTGGGCGACCTCGAGGCGGTCCGCCACCTCGCCGATGCGATCTCGCAGGTCGCTCAGGCGCACGCCGCCGGCGACCCGCAGCGGGCGGCGGCGGTCTGGGCGGCCGGGGCCGCAGCGGCCCGTGCAAGCGTCGACGGCGATGCGCCGGTGGCGACTTCGGCGGTGTCCGGCCGCGGCGCGCAACGTCGGAAATTGACGTAGGCTTATGCGCCTCCGAATCGCCGCGAAACCCCGAGTTTGAGGCAAGAATCACATGGCTGAGGACCGACACAGGCAGACCTCCAAGTACACCCTGGACCGGAACATGCCGGGAGCCTTCGAGGGGGAGACGGTCAGCCGCCGGCGGTTCATGACCGGGACCGTCCATGCTGCTGGCGGGATTGCTGCCGCAGCGTTCACGCTGCCCGCACTCGGGTTCGCGATCAGCCCGATCTTCAAGCGGCTGCCGTTCAGCTGGCAGATCATCGGCACGCCCGCCGACTTCACCGAGACCGCCTACGTGACCAAGGTGATCACGATCGTGCAGGGGATCGGCGAGGCGGGCAAGTCGATCGCCTACGTGCGCAAGCGCTGGCCGGCCGTCGACACCGAGCCGCTCAACAGGTTCAATCACTATGTCGCCCTGTCCTCGCGGTGCATGCACCTGGGCTGTCCGGTGCGCTACGTGGAGGCAGCCGAGCGGTTCATCTGTCCCTGCCACGGCGGCGTCTACAACTTCCGCGGGATGGTCGCCGGCGGCCCGCCGGTGCGACCGCTCGACCGCTTCTACATGCTCGAGCGCAACGGCTACGTATATCTCGGACCGCGCTACTCGGTGAACTCCGAGCTGCAGCGCTTCTCGCCACGTGATCCGGGCGAGCCGCTCGACGGCATCGGCCAGTACCTGTATCCGGCACGGTTCGACACCTCGGTGCTGCCGTCGACCAAGAACCTGCCGCTGCCGCCCAAGATCACCCCCTGACCCCGTGCGCAAGCTGCCCGCACCGCCACTGCCCAAGGCGCTCCGGCCGAAGCCGCCGGCGCCCGGCGAGACCAGCGAGGTGATGGACCCGGTCGAGGCCGCGGCCGACGCCGGGATCACCGTCGTCGACTGGCTCGACGAGCGCACCTCGCTCTCGCCTGGAATCCGCTGGCTGCTGTTCCGCAAGGTTCCGCGCGGGATCAACTGGGGCTACACGCTTGGCTCGGCGACGCTGTTCGCGTTCCTCAACCAGGCCGTGACCGGCGTGTTCCTGGCGATGTACTACGAGCCGAACGTGAATGGTGGCGCCTACGAGTCGATCCGGAACATCAACGACAACGTGTTCCTCGGCCAGTTCGTGCACGGCATGCACAAGTGGGGCGCCTCGGTGATGATCATCCTGATCTTCCTGCACATGGGGCGCGTGTTCTTCTTCGGCGCCTACAAGTATCCGCGGGAGCTGACCTGGATCATCGGCGTGGTGCTGCTGATCCTGACGCTGGCGATGGGCTTCACCGGCTACCTGCTGCCGTTCAACCAGCAGTCCTACTGGGCGACGATCGTCGGCGTCAACATCAACGGCACGGGACCGTTCATCGGGCCCTACCTGAGCGACTTCCTGCGCGGTGGGCCTGAGTTCGGCGCCACCACGCTGTCGCGGTTCTACGCGATCCACATGCTGCTGATCCCGGGCCTGATGGCGGCGCTGATCGGCTTGCACCTGTACCTCGTGACGAAGCTGGGGATCAGCGCGCCGCCGTGGATCAAGGTCGAAGAGCCCGAGGAAGTCGTGCCGGTCGCGGAGGTCTAGTGGGTCTCCCGGAAACATTCCACCCGAAATGGCGGCCCCGGATGACCACTGACCTTCGTCCTCGGATCCTCGTGCAGCGCTGCTGCACCACAGATCCTGCGTCCTTGGTCAGCGGCCCCCGGAACTCGCCATTTCAGGCGCAACATTCCCGGGAGACCCACTGCGGGGTGCCCACGTGAACCAGGCAGAGAAGGAGCAGTACCTCCGCGAGTACTCGATCCTGAAGAACCAGGGCAAGCCGTTCTTCCCCTACGCGGTCGCCAAGGACGCGGTGATGTCGCTGATCGTGATGCTCGTGATCATCTTCCTGTCGCTGGAGTTCGGGGCCGAGATCCTCCCTCAGGTCAACCCCACGACGACCACCTACGTACCGCGGCCGGACTGGTACTTCTTCTTCCTGTTCGAGGTCTTGCGCGTGATGCGCAACGCCCCCAAGTTCACGGACATGGCGACGATCGGCGTGCCGACGATCTGCATGATCCTGCTGTTCCTGCTGCCGCTCTACGACCGCAGCCCGGAGCGCCTGATCACGCGCCGCCCGATCGCCCTGTCGGCCGGCCTGGCGACGATCATCGCGATGGCCTACCTGACCTACACGGGCGCCAACACCGGCTCGCCCAACTCGGTCAGCCTGGCGCCGCCGTCCGGGCTCAGTGCCGCCGAGAAGGCGACCTTCCGGGCGGGCGAGATCGTCGTCGGCGAGTCGGGCTGCCTGGCCTGCCACGTGATCGGCGACAACGGCAACAACGGTCCCGGGCCACCGCTCACGCGCATCGGCCTGACCCTGCGTCCAGGCGGGATCGCGGCAACGCTGCGCAACCCGACGGCGCCGATGCCGTCGTTCAAGAACCTCGCCCTGCAGTCGCCGAAGAAGTTCCAGAACCTGGTCGAATTCCTGTCGATGCTGCAGTAGCGGCGTCAGGGTCCGTAGAAGAATTAGTCGTGAATTTCGGGGAGTGGCTGGGCGTGGTTGGCGGGAGGCCGTGACACGAGACGCACTCGTGGTACGGCGGTGTCACGGCCGGGTGGGTGGGATCAATTCCGCGTACAGACGCCGCCGAAAGCGCGAGCTAGCTCTTCTACGGGCCCTCAGTGGGAGGCACCCGGGCTGATGAGCCCCTACCTCAGCTCAGCCTCGGCCGGGATCCTCGACGAGTCCCAGGTCCGCGCGATGTTCGACCGGATCGCCGGGATCTACGACGCCCTCAACTCGGTGATGACCGCGGGCCTGCACCACCGCTGGCGGCGGCGGGCGGCTGATCTGGCCGAGATTGGGCCCGGCAGCCACGTGCTCGACGTGGCCACCGGCACCGGCGACCTGGCGCTCGAGCTGGCCGCGCGAGTTGCGCCCGGCGGGCGCGTGACCGCCGTCGACTTCTCCGAGCGGATGCTGACGCTGGCTCGCCAGAAGGCGGCCGCGCGAGCGCTGCCGCTGGCGGACCTGCAATTCGAGGCCGCCAACGCGCTCCAGCTGCCGTTCGATGACGGGCAGTTCGACGCCGCCACGGTTGGCTTCGGCGTCCGCAACTTCGCCGATCTTGACCGTGGCCTCGCCGAGCTGGCGAGGGTCGTCCGTCGCGGTGGCCGGGTCGTGATCCTCGAGATGACGACGCCGCGGCGCCCGCCGCTGTCGAGCTTCTTCTCGCTGTGGTTCGATCGCGTCGTGCCCGTGCTGGGGCGGATCGCCGGCGACCCCGACGCCTACTCGTACCTGCCCAGCTCGGTCAGGCGGTTCCCTGGTCCACAGGCGCTCGCCGCCCGCATGCA
>JASHQV010000085.1 GCA_030038955.1 Solirubrobacteraceae bacterium | reverse complement strand
CATACATTCACCGAACAGAAGAGCCGCCGGCCGCGCCGGTCCACGAAAAATCAGCCGAGGATCTCGTCGAGCTCCCGCAGGTCGGCTTGGCTCGGCTCCCACTGCGCCGCGGCGACGTTGCTCTGCACCTGCTCGGGTCGCGTCGCCCCCGCGATCACCGAGGCGACCGCGTGGCTGCGCGCCAGCAGCGCCCCGATCGCGACATCGACGAGGCGCACGCCGCGCTCCCGCGCATACTGCTCGAGCGCCTCGACCGCTTCGAACTGCGTATCGGTGGCAACCTGGTCGCGTCCCGACAGCCGCGTGCCCTGCGGCGCCGACTGGCCGCGCCGGTACTTGCCCGTCAGCAGGCCAGAGGCCAGCGGGAAGTACGGGATGAACGCCAGCTCGAGACGCTCGCAGGTGGGGATCACGTCGGCCTCGGCCTCGCGCACGAGCAGGCTGTACTCGTTCTGGATCGCAGCAAAGCGCGTCAACCCGTTGTCGCGCGCGACCCGGTCGGCCTCCTCGATCTGCGTGGCGCTGAAGTTCGACGCCCCAATCGCGCGCACTGTGCCGGCCTCCACCAGCTCGTGCAGCGCCGCCAGAGTCTCCTCGATCGGGGTCACGCCGTCGGGTCGGTGGTACCAGTAGAGGTCGATCACGTCGCTGCGCAGGCGCCGCAGCGACCCCTCGATCGCGCGGCGGATGTAGTCGGCCGAGCCCCGCGGTCCGGGCGCGGGCGGGTTCGGCATCTGCGACCCGAACTTCGTCGCCAGCACGACCCGTTCGCGGCGACCGGCCAGGACCTCGCCGAGCAGCTCCTCGCTGCGGCCACCGCCGCCGTAGCTGTCGGCCGTGTCGAGGAAGGTGATGCCCTCGCTGAGCGCGGCGTCGACCACGGCGCGAGTGCCGTCGAGGTCGAGCCGGCGCCCGAAGTTGTTACAGCCCAGCCCGACCGCCGACACCTCGATGCCGCTGTGGCCGAGCGGGCGATGTGTGAGTCTCGTACTAGTCATCCCTCGACCTTACCCTCAACGACCTGTTTGAGACGGCCAAGCCGCTGCTCCCAGGCGGCGTCCGCCTGCGCCAGCCAGGCGGACGCCTCGTGCAGGGCTCCAGGGCGCAGCTGGTAGCGGACCTCGCGGCCCGCCGGCTGGCGATCGACGCGCTGGACCAGCCTCGCCTGGCCCAGCGTGGCCATGTGCTTGGCGATCGCCTGGCGGCTGATCGGAAGGTCCGCAGTCAGGTCCGGCACCGACGTACTGCCCTGCAGCAACATCGCGTCGAGCATCCGCCGACGGGTGGGGTCCGCCAGCGCCGCGAACACGGGGCCGAGTTGATCGCTCACGCGAGCACGAGACTGCGAGCGAAGCTGGCGCACAGCTGCGGCAGCGGGAACTGAGGCTCGCTCTCGGTGACAATCACCCGGCTGCCCCACGGCACGGCGACAACCTGCAACTCGACCTTACGTGGCTGCTCGTCGCCGCGCCACCACCACCAGACGAGGCGCTCTGGAGGCTCCGCGTGCTCCACCTCGAGCTCGCGCTCGGGATCCGGCTCGAGCCAGGCCTCGCGCCCCTCCTCGGTGGCGAGCGCATCCCACACCTGCTCGGGGGCGGCGTCGATGTCAACCTCGCGGCGGACCTGCTGGCAGGGCTCGAGGTCCGCCGGGAACGGGAACGGCTCCGGATCGGGTTGGCGTGGGAACGGCTCCGGGCCGGATTCAAGTGGGGAAGACATCCGCGACTCCTTTGACAACCATCAGGTTGCTATTGTTCGGTCGATCATGCCAACCGATCGGTTGTCGAAAGGATACACGCTGATGGCACTCATCCCGATCGTGGTCGAGCAGAGCCCGCGCGGCGAGCGCTCGTTCGATATCTACTCCCGCCTACTCAACGAACGGATCGTCTTCGTCGGCTCGGCGATCGACGACGAAGTCGCCAACCTCGTGGTGGCGCAGCTGCTGCATCTCGAATCACAGGATCCAGACAAGGACATCTCGCTGTACATCAACTCGCCCGGCGGCGTTGTCTACGCTGGCCTCGCGATCTACGACACGATGCAGTTCATCAAGCCCGACGTGCAGACGATCTGCTTCGGGATCGCGATGTCGGCAGGGTCGCTGCTGCTCGTCGGAGGCGCCGCCGGCAAGCGGATGACGCTGCCCAACAGCCGCATCCTGATCCACCAGCCGAGCGGCGGCTTCCAGGGCCAGTCGGCCGACATCGAGATCCACGCGCGCGAGATCCTCGAGCTGCGGCGCCACCTCGACGAGATCTACGCTCGCCACACCGGCCAGACGACCGAGCGCGTGCACGACGACATGGAGCGCGATCGCTTCTTCACGGCCGAGCAGGCGCGCGAGTACGGACTCGTCGACCGCGTCATCTCCCAGCACGAGCTGACGCGCCTGAGCGCGGGCTTCCGTGCGAGCGACTAATTAGGCCCCCGCGCTGGTGGCGCGGGGGCCAGTCCAGATCGTCAGTCGTTGATGTCGAGCACCGGCATGATCTCGGGCAGCTGCTGGCCGTCGGCGACGTGCTCGTTGGGGACCACGGCGGTCCCCACCGCAAAGAACTCGATCACGTGACTGCCCCAGCCGTGGTTGTTCTCGTGCAGCTTGACCTCGACGATCCCGAGCACGCCGTCGCCGATCCCGGATGCCTCGGTCTGCATCCGCTCCATCGCCAGCTCGCGTGCGTCATACAGCGCCTGCGTGTACTGCTCGAGCTCGACGTTGCGGCCGGTCTGCTTGACCGACTGCATCAGCCCGCGGCGGGCGACGTGATACACGCACGTGCCCATCACCAGCCCCACCGGCCGCTTGCCGGTCTGCATCAGCGTCCAGAAGGCCTGACCCGACAGATCGCTCGTGAACGGTCGCCCGTTTGGCGCCCGGTGCAGCTTGCCCTCCTTGTGCCGGATCGCCGTCCCGATCGCGATGAACTCGGCCATGTCGGCGCCCCACTCGTAGCGGCCGATGTCGAGCCGGACGCCGACTACGCCGTCGGCCCCGAGCTGGTCGGCCTCCTCCTCCATCCGCGTCATCGCCAGCTCACGCGCCTCGTACATCGCCTGGCTCAGCACGTCCAGCTCCTGGTTCTGGCGGATGTTCTGGAACTGGAAGCCGACGTGGTAGATGCTCGAGCCGACGACCAGGCCGACCGGCTCGAACCCCGCCTTCTCGACGCACAGGTACTCGTTCACCGACAGGTCGGAGGTGAACAGCCCGCGGGCGTTCATCTGCAGGCGCTCGCTGGCGTGCTCGGCGAGGCCTTCGGTACTGGTCGGGTCGTAGTCGGCCATCGGTTGCGCTCCTTGCCGGCGCTAGGCGCCGAGGTTGATCGACATGACCGGTCCTGTGATCGGGGCCGGGTGTGGGTCGTGCGCGCCGAGCCGGATCGCCGTGCCCAGCACGTGCATCGTCACGAAGAAGTAGTGCTGCTTCATCCCGCCCTGGTCGTACTCATGATGCTCGATCGAGTGCGACAGGGTCGAGACCACGAGGTTGTTGGCGCCGGCGGCGCTCGTCTGACGCTCAACCTCGCCCATCGCTCGCTGCCGCGCGATGTACACGCCTTGAGTGATCTCGGAGATCTCCGTGTTGACGGCACCGGGGCCGCCGAGCCAGCCGCTCGAGTTGAGCGTGAAGTTCGAGCCGGGCTGCAGCGACACACAGATCACGGTCGTGTACCCGATCACGCCGCACACCTCGGCGCCGATCCGTCTGAGCTTGTCGACGTCCTGGCCCGACAGCGCGCACATTCCGAGCTGCCCATCCCGGTGTGGGATCGCGGTGTCGCGTACGGCGGTTCCGAATACCACGTACTCGACGTTGTCGGTGGCTCCGAACGCGCCGCTAGTGGAGACCTCGATCCCGATGACGCCGTCGGCGCGGGCGTGCTCAGCCTCCTGGCGGAGGCGGTCGAACGCACGCGTGCGCGCCAGGTTCCAGGGCTCCGACAGGCCCTCCACCTCCGACGCCGACCCGAAGTAGCCGAGCTGGCCGCCGATCCAGCCGTGCTTGACCACCGAGGAGCCCATCACCTGGGCGATCGGCTGCAGTCCAGACGCCTGCGCGAGCGCATACTCCTTCGAGCTCAGGTCGCTCGTGAAGAACGGCTCGCTGGCGGTGGCGATCCGCTCCAGGCGCTGCTCAGCGCCGAGCGGGATGCCGCCCTGACGGATCCGCTCGAGGTCAACGTCGGCCGCCTGCCGCTCCTCGTCGGTGGGCTGCGGCGGTCTATGCCTGCCGAACGGTGTCACGACAGGCGATCCTCGCACACGCGGGTG
>JASHQV010000084.1 GCA_030038955.1 Solirubrobacteraceae bacterium | reverse complement strand
ATGCCCCGCGGAGGGCTCGGGCACGAACAGCGGCGTCGACCTGTTCCTGCGCGCAATCTGGACGCTGACTCGCTGGATTGCGCGCCAGAGCACGAAAATCATGTTCCTGCGCGCAAATCACCGGCTGCTGGTCCAGTTTGCGCGCTAGAGCACGTTCGCGCGCCCTGAGAGCCGCCTCGTCGGCCTTCAGCGCGGGTTGTTCAGTGGAGCTCGAACCGGGTCGGGCTGACGGATCCCCGGCTGCAGCTCAGCGGATCTCGAACCGCGCCCGGCCCTCCGGGGTGCGGTCGCTGACCTCCACCCGCTCGACGTGTGCGTGTTCCGGTCCCTGATGGGCGAACTCGGTGACGCGCTCGACCGCCTCGACCGACCCCTCGAGCAGCACCTCCACGGTGCCGTCGGCGCGGTTCACCGCCCAGCCGCCGACCCCTGCCTGCTCGGCCACGCCCCGCAGTGTGGCGCGGAAGAACACGCCCTGCACGCGTCCATGGATCACGAGCCTGCGGGCGACCGCGTCCTCCGCCATGCAAGCATCGTTGCAGATCGACCGCTTCCGTCCGGGCCGAAGCGGATCCATCCGGTCCGAAGCGGATCATCACTCGGACGATGAACGCGATCTGGCTGCTGATCGGACTGCTGGCCGGCGCAGGCCTGGTGCTCGCCGGGGTGCGCGGCCGCCTGCGCGCGCTGGCCGCGCAGACCGCGCGCGTCGGCGAGCTCGAGCTCGAGCTGGTCAAGGCCGAGTCCGAGCTGGCGCATGAGCGCGAGCTGACCGCGGAGCGGCTCGCCACCTTGCAGGACGCCCAGGAGCGGCTGTCGACCTCGTTCAAAGCGCTTAGCGCCGAAGCGCTGCAGGCCAGCATGCGGCAGCTGAGCGAGCTGGCCCGCACGCAGCTGCAGGCGACGCAGGCCGAGGCCAAGGGCGATCTCGACAAGCGCCAGCGCGCGTTCGAGCAGCTGGTGTCGCCGCTCACGGAGCAGCTGGGGCGGATGGACGCCCAGCTGGTCGCGCTCGATCGCGAGCGCCGCGAGTCGCGCGGGCGCCTCGAGGCGCAGCTGCGCACGCTGAACGAGACCGGCGAGCGGCTGCGGACCGAGACCGGCGCGCTCGTCACCGCCCTGCGCAAGCCGAACGCGCGCGGCCAGTGGGGCCAGATGCAGCTTCGCAAGGTGGTCGAGCTGGCCGGGATGGTGCGTCACTGCGACTTTGCCGAGCAGGCGTCGCTGGGAGGAGACGACGCACCGCTCCGGCCCGACCTGATCGTCAACCTGCCCGGCGGCAAGCACGTGATCGTCGACGCCAAGGCGCCGCTGCAGGGCGTGCTCGACGCCTATGAGGCCGCCGACGAGGAGATGCGCGAGCAGCACCTGCACGACCACGCGCGCCTGCTGCGCAAGCACGTCAAGCAGCTGTCCGACAAGGCGTACTGGGCCGATCTCGACTCGGCGCCCGACTTCGTCGTGCTGTTCCTGCCCGGCGAGCATCTGTACAGCGCGGCACTGGAGGCCGATCCGGCGCTGATCGAGGACGCGATGGCCAAGCGCGTGCTGATCGCCACCCCGACGACGCTGCTGGCGATCCTCCGCGCGGTCGCCTACGGCTGGCAGCAGGAGCGCGTGGCCGAGTCGGCCGAGGCGATCTCCGAGCTCGGACGCGAGCTGCATGGACGGCTGGTCAAGCTGTCGACGCTGATGGCGACGCTCGGCAGGCGGCTGAACAGCACGGTCCACGCCTACAACGAGGCGGTTGGCTCGTATGAAGCCCGGGTGCTGCCGCAGGCACGGCGGTTCGCCGAGCACGGGGCGGTGTCCGCGGAGCGGGAGCTGCCGGGGCTCGAGCAGGTCACGGTCAGCGCGCGCAGCGTCCACGTGGTCGAGGAGGAGCAGCCGGTGGCGGCCGGGGACGACGACAGTGCCGCGGCCGCGGCGCCAGCCGCGCCGCTGTTCGACGATGCGACGCCGCGGCGCTTGCGCGCCGCCGAGTGAGCCCTTGGCAGCCCGCGGGGCGCACCGAGTGAGCGTCGACGGCGCCTCGGTCCGATGATCGCGTGCGCGGATCGCCAGCGGCGCCGCGAGCTGCTCGGTCCATCCCGTCGGTTCTGGCCCGTCCCCTCCGTTCGCGTGCGCGGGTCGAGATTCGCTGGGCTATCCGTCGATTTTCGCCCGCGGAGGCAGCGACAAGAAGTGCATCACCACCTCGAATCACGTCCTGGGTCAGCACTCAGCTGGTGATGCTGCCGATCCCACCACCAGTGCCGCAAATCCTCCAGCTGCTGGGGCAGCGGAGCGGCTGAGGGCTTGCGCGCGTGGACCTGGGCGAGCGCCTCGTCCAGGTCGAGCTGCTGTCGGGTTGCGAGCACGGCTGCGGCCACGGTCGGTGAGCGCTCCCAGCCGGCGCGGCAGTGCAGGTAGACGTGGAGTCCCTCGTCGAGCCAGCCGCCGACGATCGCGACAGCCGCATCGAGCACAGACTCGGGCAGGGGTCCGTGGTCGATCGTCTGCAGCCGCTGCTCGATGATGTCCGCCTGCGCGAGCGCGGCCGCGACCAGCTCGCGATCGCCCGGTGGGTACTCCTCGTCCATGAGCAGGTTGAGCACGCGCTCGATGTGCAGCAGCGATAGCACGCGCACGTCGCGAACGTCCAGCGGGCAGGCGCCGATCACCAGCCTCTCGCCGACGTCGGCGAACCCGTATGTCTGGAACCACTCGGACATTCGCAGGAGTGTGGCAGCACTCCGGGCCGACGCCGGAATTGTCGACGTCTTTGACGGCGTCCCGACGCAGACTTGGCCGCCCACCCGGTCGTGACACCGCCGTACCACCAGCGCGTCTCGTGTCATAGCGGGGGTGGGATCGATTCCACGCCCGGGCACCCGTCAATCCTGTCACTAACTCCGGCGTGGGCCCTACGCTCAGAGACGATGCCGCTGAGAACCGACACGCTTGCGCTGCCGGGGCTGCAGCTGAGCCCCGGCGAAGGCCGCCGGCTCGACCTGATCACTGCTCCGGCGCCGCTGGAGCTCGGTGGCGAGCGCTACCGCGTGGTCCCGCAGCTGGTGCCGATCGGGCTCGAGCTGTCACTCACCACCGGCTCCGGATACGCGCTGCGGGTGCGCTTCAGCGCCGGCGTCGAGGGCCCGTGCATGCGCTGCCTCGAGGCGGCCGTCGTGACCGTCGACGTCGACGCGCGCGAGGTCTCGCAGCCCGGTGGGGTGGAGGAGCTCGACTCCCCTTACTTGGCCGATGGCGTTCTCGACATCTCCGCGTGGTCGCACGACGCGCTGGCACTGGCGCTGCCCGCGACCGTGCTGTGCCGGCCGGACTGCGCCGGACTGTGTCCGGAGTGCGGCGCCAACCTGAACGCCGCCGGCGCCGAGCACCACCACGAGCCGCCGCGCGACCCGCGGTTACAGGCGTTGTCGGAGATCGTCGTGAAGCCGCCGCTCGATCGTTGAGGACGTTGCGGGACGGGCAACTGGGCCCGCCGGCGGATGGCTGGTCGGACCGCTGGCTCCTGCTAGCCTCTTGGAGCGCCATGGCGGTTCCCAAGCAGAAGCAGTCACACGCGCGCACCAGCAAGCGCCGCGCGACGCACAAGCTGAGCGCGCCGCGGTTGAATGCGTGCCCGCAGTGCCACAGCCCACGTCTGCCCCATCGCGTCTGTCCGGTGTGCGGGTACTACCGGGGGCGCGAGGTGATCACGCCGGACCAGTCGCTCGACTAGCGCTGGCTCATGGTGACGGTTGCCGTTGATGGCAACGGGGCCGATCTAGGCCCGGAGGAGGTCGCTGCGGGCGCTGCGCTCGCGGCCGCCGGCGGCATCCACGTGCTGCTGTTCGCCGATGCTCACGCCATCGGCCCGCAGGCCGATGGCGTCGAGGTCACCGACGCACCGGTCTCGATCGCCAAGGCCAGCGACCCTGCCTTCGCTGTCCGATCCACGCCCGATGCGTCGATCGTGCAGGCCGCCAGAGCGGTCGCCGACGGTCGCGCGCAGGCGCTCGTGTCCGGCGGATCGACCGGCTCGGCGCTCGCCGCCGGGCTGTTCAACCTGCGTCGCGCGGGCGGAATCCACCGCCCGGCGCTGGCGCTGCCGATTCCGCGGCCCGGTGACCGGCCCGTGCTGCTGCTCGACGTCGGTGCGAACGTCAGCTGCCGCCCCGAGCATCTCGTCCAGTTCGCCCACATGGGATCCGCGTTCGCCCAGTCCGTGCTCGGATTCGACGACCCGCGGGTGGCGCTCCTGTCCAACGGCGAGGAGCCGGGCAAGGGTACGCCTGAGCTCAAACAGGTCCACGAGCGTCTGTCGGGCTCCGCGGGGTCTGGACTGAACTTCGTCGGCAACATCGAGGGAACCCAGGTGATGGAGAGCGTCGCCGACGTGGTCGTGATGGACGGGTTTGTCGGCAACATCACGCTGAAGCTGATCGAGGGGGTGTCCGGGCGCACGATGGTCGCGGTCAGGGCAGCGGCGATGCGATCCCTGCGAGCCAAGGTTGGCGGCTTCCTGCTGGCGCCTTCGGTCCAGGGACTGCGTCAAGAGATCGATCCCGAGACCACCGGTGGCGCCTATATGCTCGGATTGCGGCAGATGGGCGTGGTGGCACACGGGCGGTTCACGCGGCGCGGCTTTGCGCGAGCGATCGAGGTGGCGGTGAGAGGAGTCGAGGAGGACGTGATCGGCAGGACCAGACAGGCACTCCAGGAGGCGGGCGCGCTGCGCGCGACGCCCGAGCGCAACGGCGACAGCCCGTCCGAGCCGACGGATACGGTGAGCAGATGACTCGCGAGCAGATCTTCGAAGTGATTCGCGCACACCTCGCCGACGAGCTCGAGCTCGATCCGACGTCGATCGGTGAGCAGACGCGGTTCCGGGAGGACCTGGAGGCCGACTCGCTCGATCTCTACACGCTGGTGCAGCAGCTGGAGGACACCTATGGCGTGAGGATCTCGGACGAGGAGGCGGCGAAGATCCTCACCGTCGGACAGGCGGTGGATTTCGTGATCGCGAGCGGCGTCGACCAG
>JASHQV010000083.1 GCA_030038955.1 Solirubrobacteraceae bacterium | reverse complement strand
GCTGCCCACTTCAGGCTCTTCGCTAACCACCTCAGCGCTGCCGTCGGCCTCGGCGCCCTCGGCCTCCGTGTCGGCGCTGCCCATCCCGGGCCCGGTGCTGTTCGCCTCCGTCTCGGCACTGGCCGCCTCGGCCTCAGCCGGAGGCTCTGGGGACGCGGCTACTCGCGGCGTGTCTTCGACGACTTCCGCAGCATCCTGCAGATCAGCATCAGGAGCCGCGTCCTCAGGGACCGCAGGCTGAGGCTCAGTCGCGAACACCTCTTCTGACAACCCCAGGTCGGGCACGTCCTCGAGATCGCCAAGCTCGCCGCCGTCAGCCGGCGGGATGATCGGGCGGACCGGCAGCGTCTGCCCCTCCACCCGCTTGATCGACAGTGACAGCCGGCGCCGCTCGGAGTCGATCTCCAGGATCTTGACGCGCACGGGATCGCCCGGCTGGATGATCTCGCGCGGGTTCTCGACGTGATGCTGAGCGAGCTCGGAGATGTGCACGAGCCCCTCGACGCCGTCGAGGATCTCGACGAAGGCACCGAACGTGACCACCTTGGTGACCGTGCCCTCGAGCTCGTCGCCGATGTTGTAGGTGTCGACCACCCGCTGCCACGGATCCGCCTGGGTCTGCTTGAGTCCCAGCGAGATGCGCTGCCGCTGGCGGTCGATGTCGAGCACCTTGACCGACACGGTGTCGCCGATCGAGAGGATCTCCGAGGGATGGTTGACGTGCGACCACGACAGCTCGGAGATGTGGATCAGGCCGTCGATCCCGTCGAGGTCGACGAACGCGCCGAAGTCGACGATGTTGGAGATCACGCCCTCGACGACCTGACCGGGCTGCAGCCGGTCGAGGATCCGCTCTCGATCCTCCTTGCGCTGCTCCTCGAGCACGGCGCGGCGCGACAGCACGACGTTGTTGCGCGAGCGGTTGAGCTCGATCACCTTGCACTCGATCGTCTCGCCCATGTACTCGTCGAGGTTCGGCACCCGGCGAATGTCGACCAGCGAGGCGGGCAGGAAGCCCCGCACCCCGAGATCGATGATCAGCCCACCCTTGACGACCTCGATGACGGTCCCGTCGACCGGCTCGCCGGACTGCGCGGCCGCCTCGATCCGGCGCCACGCCTTCTCGAACCGGGCCCGCTTCTTCGACAGGATCAGGCGGCCGTCCTGATCCTCCTTGGTCAGCACCAGCGCGTCGACCTCGTCACCCAGCGCCACCTCGTCGTGCGGGTCCACCGACTTGCGGATCGACAGCTCGCCGGCGGGGATCACGCCCTCGGACTTGTAGCCGATGTCGACCAGCACCTCGTCGTTGTCGATGCGGACGACCTGGCCGGTGACGACGTCGCCCTCGTGGAAGGGATGGATCGTCGCGTTGTAGTTCGGAACGATCTTGCCGTCGATCTCGAGCAGCAGGCCGTTCGAGCCCTCGACGACCTTGGCATTCGGCTGATCGGTGGGCATTTGGACGGTGGCAGCTGGCATGTGTTCGTGTGAGGATAGCCAGATCGGCCCCGCGCGCGTCCGTATCATCGGCATCGATGCCGACACGGGCGACGAAGCGCGGCGCCGAGCGCACGCCCCTGCATGGGGACTGCGATGTGCTGATCTGCGGCGCCAGCTTCGCGGGGCTGGCGGTGGCCCGGGAGCTGGCGGATTCGGGCGCTGGCGTGCTCGTCATCGACCGCTACGAGATCGGCGAGCGCCAGACCTCCGCCTGCGGCATCCCGACCGGCTGGCTCGAGGCGCTCGGGTTGATGGACGCCCACCAGCAGACGTTCGGCGAGCTCGTCGTCCACAGCCCGCACGCGACCGTCCGGTACCGGCTGCCGTGGACGTTCTCGACGTTCGACTACCGCACGCTGTGCGGTGCGCTGGCGGCGCAGGGTCGCTTCGAGTTCGAGACCGCCAAGGTCGACGGGCGCACCGGTTGCACGGTCCACACGGACCGCGGCGAGATCGACGCTCCGCTGATCGTCGATGCGCTCGGCTGGCGGCGGACGCTCGGCTCGGGCGCGCCGGTGCAGCCGCCCGAGGCGTACCTGTCGCGGGGCCTGGAGGTGCATCCGCACGGCGGCGGGCAAGATCTCGAGGTGTGGATCGACCGCGCCTACGTGCCGGCGGGGTACGGCTGGAGCTTTCCGGCGGACAACGAGGTGCGAGTGGGGGTCGGCTCGTTCGACCCGCGCTTCCACGTCAAGCATCCGACCGTGCAGCTGGCCGAGGACCTGCGCCGGGATCCCGTCCGCTACCAGGGCAACTGGATTCCCCACCGGATCCGCGAGGCGACCGAGGACGGGATCTTCTTCGCCGGCGACTCGGCCGGCCATTGCCTGCCGCTGACCGCCGAGGGGATCCGCACGGCGCTGTACTTCGGCGTCGCCTGCGGCCGTGAGCTGCACGAGGTGCTGGCGGGACGGCAGTCACGCGAGGCGGCGCTGGCCGCCTACGGCGCTTTCAGCGCCGCCCATCGGTGGAAGTTCGAGGCGATGCTGCGCGTGCAGCGACTGATCCCGCGGATCCCGCCGCGGCTGCTCGGACCGGCGCTGCGCGGCACCGGCTCGCGGCTGTTCACCGACTGGTCGTTCCGCCACTACCTGCAGATCGCGCCGCCGGAGTTCGTGCTGCGCCGCGATACGCCCGGGTGGCCGGCGACGGAGCGACCGCGCGAGCGTGTCGGCGCCGTCCGGCACGCGGCCTGAGCGCGACTTCGCGACCGCGCACGGGCACTGGTCGCTGGCGCGGTCACCCAGACCAGCGCCAGCGCGAGCCTAGGAGCCCTTGGCGCTGAGCCAGTCCGACCCCGTCCCGGCCTCGACCGCGAGTGGCGGATCGAGCTCGAAAGCCGCCGCCATCTCGTGCTCGGCCAGCTCGCGGACGGCGTCAGCCTCGGCGGCAGGCCCCTCGAACAGCAGCTCGTCGTGGATCTGCAGGATCAGCCGGCTGCGCAGGCCCGATTCCGCCAGCGCCCGGTCGCAGCGAACCATCGCGACTTTCATGATGTCCGCCGCCGTCCCCTGGATCACCATGTTGACCGCGAACCGCTCGCCCTGCTTGCGCAGGTCCCAACGGCGGGCGCGCAGCTCCGGCACCTGGCGGCGGCGGCCGAACAGCGTCGACACGTACCCGTGCGTGGTGCCCTGCTCGATCGTCTCCTCGATGAACCGAGCGACGGCGGGGAACCCGGCCATGTACCGCTGGATGAACTCGTCGGCCTCCTCCTGGGGGATGTCGAGGCGGTCGGCCATCCCCCACGCGGACAGGCCGTAGACGATCCCGTAGTTGATCATCTTCGACTTCGAGCGCATGCCGGCGTCGATCTGGTCGGCGCTGACGCCGAACACGCGGCACGCGGTGGCGGTGTGGACGTC
>JASHQV010000082.1 GCA_030038955.1 Solirubrobacteraceae bacterium | reverse complement strand
CACGATCCCGTAGGTGAGCGTCAGGCGCAGGCGGATCGTGCGGGCCGGCATCAGATCAACCGGTATCCGACGCCGATCACGGTCTCGATCAGCGGTGGCTCACCCAACTTTCGGCGTAGGGTCATGACCGTCATCCGGACGACGTTGGTGAACGGATCGACATGCTCGTCCCACACCCGCTCCAGCAACTGCTCGGCAGAAACGGTAGCTCCGTCGGCAGTCATCAGCGCCTCCAATACGCCCAGCTCCTTGCGCGTCAGCGCCACCTCGCGCTCGTCGCGCGTCACGCTCCGGCGTGCCGGATCGAGCTCGACGTCGCGGTGACGGAGGATCGCGGGCCGTGCTGGCACCGAGCGACGGCCGAGCGCGCGGATTCGCGCGACCAGCTCGGCGAACCGGAACGGCTTCGTCAGGTAGTCATCGGCGCCCAGCGACAGGCCATCGACGAGGTCGTCGAGCGCGCTGGCCGCGGTCAGCATCAGGATGCCGGTGTCGGGTCGCTCGTCGCGTAGCCGGCGGCAGACCTCGTCACCGTGCATCACCGGCAGATCCCGGTCGAGCACCATCACGTCGTAGCGCACGACCCTCGCCTTGACGAGTGCCTCGGATCCGTCAGGGGCGAGGTCGACTGCCATTCCCTCGCGACGCAGCCCGCGCGCGATCGCGTCAGCCAGCCGGCGCTCATCCTCGGCGATCAGCACGCGCATGGCCTCAGGATGACACTCAAAGGCGTAAGAACCACGTAAGTCTCAGGCGTTCGCGCGGGTTGGCGCGCGGCGGACGCGCCGCTGTGCTCCGCGGCGGACGCGCCGCTGTGCTCGTCTGATATACAGCTTAGTTCAGGATTACATCAATCGACGTAACACCAAACAGAGATATCGTCCATGCCTTCCCGGCAGCAGAACCTCGCTGAACGCGGGATGGCAGCCGGCCTGCGAGCGATCAACTGGCTCGCGTCGTCCGAGTTCGTCGACCGAGTCCATCTGCGCGACCAGGCCGAGCGGCTGCTGTACAGCGGCTCCAAGAACGGCATGCGCGTGGCTGCCCGGGCCGGACGCACGTTCCAGGCCGCCCAGCGCCTGGGAAAGCCGGCGCGACAGGCGCGCGCGCGCCGCAGCGACCTGTTCGACCTCACCCCAGACGACGAGCAGCAGATGCTGAGCGAGTCGGTCCGCGAGTTCGCGCTCGAGCGGGTGCGCCCGGCGGCCGTCGAAGCCGATGCCGCCTGCGCTGCTCCGGCCGAGCTGCTGGCCCAGGCTGGCGAGCTCGGTCTGACAATGATCGGCGTTCCCGAGGAGCTTGGCGGCGCGGTCGCTGCGCGCTCCGCGGTCACCTCGGCGCTGGTCACGGAAGCTCTGGCGCAGGGCGACGCGGGGATCGCGGTCGCCTGCGTGACCGCCGCCGGCGTGTCGACGGCGCTGTCGCTGTGGGGCGACGCCGACCAGCAGGCCACCTACCTGCCCGAGTTCGTCGGCGAGGACCCACCCCCGGCGGCACTGGCACTGCTCGAGCCGCACCCGCTGTTCGATCCGTTCGAGCCGCGTACGCGCGCCCGGCGCGCCAACGGGGACTTCGTGCTCGACGGCGTCAAGTCGCTTGTCCCGCGCGTCGCCGACGACAAGCTGTTCGTGGTCGCCGCCGAGCTCGACGAGCGCCCGGCGCTGTTCCTGGTCGAGTCGAAGGCGGGTGGGCTCAGCGTCGAGCCGGAGCCGGCGATGGGGCTGCGAGCCGCCGCCACCGGCAGGCTGGCGCTGGATGGCGTGCGCATCGGCGCGCAGGCGCTGCTCGGCGAGGCCGACCCGCGGGTCTATGGGGAATGTGTCCACCTGGGGAGACTCGGCTGGTGTGCGGTGGCGCTCGGATGCGGGCGAGCGGTGCTGGACTACGTGACCACTTACGTGAACGACCGGGTCGCGTTCGGCGAGCCGATCTCGAACCGGCAGGCGGTCGCGTTCACGGTCGCGAACATCGCGATCGAGCTCGAGGGGATGCGGCTGGCGACGCTGCGGGCTGCCGGCCGGGTCGATCAGGGACTGCCGTTCGCGCGTGAGGCTTCGCTCGCCCGGCGCCTGTGCGCCGAGCACGGGATGACGATCGGGTCCGACGGCGTTCAGCTGCTGGGCGGCCACGGCTACACGAAGGAGCACCCGGTCGAACGGTGGTACCGCGACCTCCGCGCCGCCGGTGTGATGGAGGGGGCGCTGATCCTGTGATCGAGGGAACTCCGGTCCTGGAGGGAGCGCTGATCCTGTGATCGAGGAAGCGCTGATCCTGGAGCGCGCACTGATCCTGGAGGGAGCGCTGAGCCTGTGACGATCAACCTCGAGATCCCCAAGAAGTTCGACAACCTGATCACGCAGGCCAACCAGGTTGCCGACAACGTGCTCCGGGCCAACTCGCGCAAGTACGACCGCGCCGAGCACGAATATCCGAAGGAGCTCGACATGTTGGCGGCGCTGATCGACGGCATGAATCAGGGCGGCGGTCTCGGCGGTGCCGGCGCGGCAACGGTCGGAAACGGCTCCGAGGTCGGAAACGGCTCCGGGGGCGACGGCGCTGGGAATGAAGCGGCCGACAACGGCTCCAGGGGGAGCGACGCCGGCAACCGCAACGGCGCCAACATGGCGACCTTGCTCGGGCTGATCGAGATGTGCTGGGGCGATGTCGGGCTGCTGCTGACGATGCCACGCCAGGGGCTTGGGCAGGCGGCGATCAGGGCTGTCGCCGACGAGCAGCAGCTGCAACGGTTCGGTGGGAAGTGGGCGGCGATGGCGATCACCGAGCCCGAAGCTGGCTCCGACAGCGCCGCAATTCGCACGACCGCACGGCTCGATCAGTCGACCGGCGAATATGTCCTGAACGGCGAGAAGATCTTCGTCACCTCGGGCGATCGGGCGGAGCTGATCGTCGTCTGGGCGACGCTCGACCGCAGCGCCGGCCGCGGCGCGATCAAGCCATTCGTGGTCGAGCGCGACAACCCGGGCCTGCAGCTGGAGCGGCTCGAGCACAAGCTCGGCATCCGTGCCTCTGACACCGCGAACTTCCGGCTCGAAGAGTGCCGGGTGCCGGAGCAGAACCTGCTCGGCTCCCCCGAGATCGTGTCTGCTCGCGAGGGCTTCTCCGGCGTCATGCGGACGTTCGACAACACGCGTCCGCTGGTCGCGGGGATGGCGATCGGGGTCGCGCGGGCCTGCCTCGAGCGCACCCGCGGGCTGTTGCAGGAAGCGGGCGTCGAGATCGACTACGACCGGCCACTGCACGCGCTGCCGGCGGCCGCCGCCGAGTTCATCTCGATGGAGTCCGACTGGGAGGCGGCACGCTTGCTGACGCTGGAGGCCGCGTGGATGGCCGACAACCACAAGCCCAACTCACTGCAGGCCTCGATGGCCAAGGCCAAGGCGGGGCGGATGGGCACCGACGTGGCGCTGCGCTGCGTCGCGCTGGCCGGGTCGGTCGGATACGGCGAGGGCGAGCTGCTGGAGAAGTGGGCCCGCGACGTCAAGATCCTCGACATCTTCGAGGGCACCCAGCAGATCCAGCTGCTCGTCGTCGCCCGGCAGCTGCTCGGCAAGAGCTCGTCCGAGCTCAGGTAAGGCAACGTCAGGGGCGTCCAGACGCCACCAGAACGCCAGATAACTTCCTGACGCTGCCTAACACCGGGTATCAGCGACGGGTGCGGCAAACGCCGCGGACGCGAAGCCCGCTGATCTGCTTGGCCCGTGTCGTGCCACCGGTTGGTGTAAACGACAAGCGCATGCGGAGCACCAACGGATGGTGGTGATGTTCAAGCCGCTGTTCGGTCCGACGGTCCGGCCTGATCGCCAGGGTCTTCGTGCCTCGCTCGGGGATCGCTGCCGCCGCTCGCGCGAAGGCCGTGCCCCGCTTTCCCGTCTCGACGACCGCAAGCTCGCCGGACCAGGGCAGGAGCAGCCTCAGCTTTGCCACGCCACAACTCGTGATTGTCGGACGGCGTGGACGTACGCTGAAGTCGTTTGGCGGCACCACCGAATACGACAGGCTTGTGCTGCCACGCTGGCCGTCGCGCGAGATCGCCGTCACCGTGTAGGTGTGCTGCCCGAGCCGCGAGGTGTCCAGCATGCCTGACCCGCCAGTGGCGCCGTTCGAGTCGGCGCACGACGAGATCCCCGGACCCCCGGCCGCCTCGGTGCAGCTGAAGCTCGTCGGCACCCGCTGGCTCAGGACGTAGCGGCCGCCCGAAGCGGGTTCGCTGATCGTGGCGGTAGGCGGGCTATCAGACGCGGTCGTGACCGGCCTCGACGCCGCTGAGGTCGTACTGCCGATCGGGTTGCGCTCGGTTACGGTGAATGTGTAGGACGCGTCGCTGCTCAGTCCCGTGACGGTGATCGGGCTTGCAGAGCCAGTGGCCGTCTCGCCGCCGGGCTCGGCGGTCACCGTGTAGGAGCTGAGCGGGTAGCAGTTGGCCTGCCCCGGCGCGAAGCTCACGGTCGCCGACTGTCTGCCTGGTGACGCGGATACGTTGGACGGCGCAGCCGGAGCGCCCGTCAGCGTCCCGCCAAGGTTCGTCACGTCACCGCCATCGAGGGTGCCATCCTGGCAGTCCAGGGTTCCGCCGTTGACGGTCGCCGCGCCGTAGACCGTGCCGGACACCACAGCGCTGCCGCCACCTGCGATGTCCAGCTCGCCGGCGAGCGCGCCCGTCACGTCGAGCGCTCCGCTGTCCACGTCAGTCACACCGGCATACGTGTTGTCCCCGCTCAGCGTCAGCGAGCCGGATCCGCTCATCGTCAGTGCGATCGGTCCGGAGATCGTTCCGTCGTAGCCGTCGCTGCCGGAGGGGCTCGCGGTCAGCGTCGCTGCGCCTCCGCTGTTGGTGATCGCACCACTGCCGGCGAGGCTCGTCGCGCTCGCCGAGTTGCCGTTGAGGTCGAGCGTGCTGCCGCCGGAGACCTGCAAGCCGGCGAACGTGAAGCCTGAGCCCTGGAGCTGCTGTATGCCGTCCCCGTCGAGGTCCACTTCGCCGGCGGTGGCCTGGAGGCCTCCGCCGGCGTCCAGGTTGCCGGTCAGCTCGAGCGTCCCGCCGGCGAGGCTCAGGACCTCGGTGACGGTGAAGTTGGTCAGCCCGCTGGCACCACCGAGCAACCTCGCGGAGCCGGTGACCGTCAGCGCTCCGTTCACCGCGACGGGACCGTCGAAGGTGACGCTGCTGGCGTCGACGGTGGCGGAGCCCGCGAAGCTGGCTCCCTGCTCATAGAGCTGGGCGCCGGTGGTCGTCACCGTGTCCGGAAGCGTCGCGGTCCCATTCACGGTCAGCTGCGCGAGCGGCGCCGTTGCGCCGACGTCTCCGCCGATGGTCGCGTCGCCGTCGAGGGTCAGCGCGTATCCCCCGTCGATCGGTCCGAAGCCGAGGGCGTCGCCGCTGATCGAGGTGTCCGTCTCGAGGGTCGTCGGGCCGCTGAATACGACGCCCGCCGTCGTGACGATCTCAGAGGTGTCGATCGTCTTTGCATAAGCACCGCTGTCGGAAAGCGAATACAACGCTCCGTCTGCGCCAACTGGGGCATCGAACACGGCGGGAGCCTCAACCACGAACGCGCTGTCGCCCGCGACAGCGGCGTTCACCGTTGAGTCGAAGGTCACCAAGCCACTTGTCGCGACCTCCTCAGTCTGGTCCGGGCCAAGCGTCACCGGGCCGTTGTAGGTCTGATCGGCCGATCCGGTTTCGATCGAGCCCTGAAGCTCGGTCGCGCCGTCGACGGTCAGCGCTCCGGAGCCCGAGATGCCGTACTGCGGGCTGTCGATCGTCAGCGTGTCGACGTCGACGCTTTGGTCGATCGTCGCGTCGTAGATCCCGCTGCTGGGACTCGCGGGGAACACGACATCGCTGTACGGATCGCTGATCGGCGTCGATCCGGTGGTGCAGCCCGTGCCCGAGCAGGTCCAGTTCCCAGCGTCCGACCAGTTCTCCGTCGTCCCGGCGCCGGTCCACGTGTAGCTGTCGCCGCTCGCCGCGCTGGCCGGGAGCTCACGGGTGATCGCGGCGGCGGGGGCGCAGCAGCCGGCCACAAGCGCCGCCAGCGTCGCACCCAAGCTGGCGGTGAGCTTCAGCATCGCTCCATTCGCGTCGCTGATCACCTCGCCCACATGTCCTTCTCGGCCATATGTCTTTCTCGGCCCGAACAGGCGCCAGCCTGAGCGGGCTAGGGTCCGTAGAAGAATTAGTCGTGAGTCTTGGGGAGTGGCTGAGCGTGTCTGGCGTGAGGGCGTGACACGAGTCGTACCGGTGGTACGGCGGTGTCACGGCCTCACGCCAGACACGGTCAGACACCGTCAAAAACGCGAACCAACTCTTCTACGGGCCCTTGGCCGGTGCTCGTGGCTCGGCGGTCAGCTTGCTGACCTTCGCCGTGACCGCAGCACCGCCTCGAGGTCGTCCATGGCTCCATGGCGATCGAGCTCCCAGCGCACGTCGGTGATCCGCAGCGGCGCGATCCCCTCGGCCATCAACTTGGCGTCCTTGATGCGATCGCGCTCCCGATCCTGCGGCGTGAGGTGGTACTGGCCGCCGTCGACCTCGAGCGCCACGCGCTCCTCCGGCCACCAGAAGTCCAGCTCCCAGTCGACGTTGCCGGCAAATTGGTGCGCGTTTCGAACTGGTGGTGGGATCGACGGGTCCGCTGCAATCGCCGCGGCGACGTCGCGCTCGAAGCCCGACTTGTCGAACGGCCGCGGGCGATAGGCGGCGATCGCATGCTTGAGCCTCGCCAGCCCTCGTGCGCCCGGACGGGCGATGATCGTCTGCTCCATCGTGCGGACGTCGATGAGCCGCTTGCGGACACCCAGTTCGACGATCCGTTCGAGCCATTCCTGCGACTCGTCCGCCGCCGCCTCGACGAGCGCACGGTAGACGGATGACGCTCGCACCCCGCTGACCGTCGTGACTTCGCCGGCGACTGGCTGCCGGCTGGCGTGGTGGACGATGAGTCCCGAGCGGCGACGAGAGCCGAAGCCGACGACGGTCACGTGTATTTCGTATGGGTTGATCGGGCACAGTCCGCGTATGCCGACCGCCGATCGGTGACAGACGAATGCTGTGTCACCGCACGCGAGCAAGGCGGCGAACAGCCACCCTTGACGAGACAGGTTGCGACGTCCGACGGCGTACACGCCAAGATGCACGCGGTGCAGGTGCCGACGCGCCACCATGCCCCGGACCTGAGCGAAGCTAAAGCCGAGGCTGTACAGCTGAGCGGTCGAGACGGTCCATTGTTGACGCGTGGCCAGCCGTTCCAGCGAGAGCAGTCGTTGCGGTGAAATCGCATTCATTGCTCTCCTCGCTCAATGAATGCGATTTCACCTTCAAAAGACACCCCTCAGACGGTACGCTGACGCTCCTCACGCGCGGGTCACGCACTGTGTCAACTCTGTGCCAATTGCGCGGCCTCACGCCGCAGTACGTCCCAGGCAGTCACCACGTCCTCCTTGGTCGTCCAGTACTGGCCCACCGCCAGACGCAGGACGAATGAGCCGCGCAACACGGTCCCGGACAGGAACACCTCGCCCGAGCTGTTCACGCGGTCGAGCAGCGCCCGGTTCTGCTCGTCAGAGAAGCCCCGGCGGCGAAAGCAGACGACCGAGAACGGCCGCGGCGCGCATAGCTCCCAGTCCGGATCCGCTTCCACCCACTGCTCGAACGCCGCGGCCAGCGCGACCCCTCGCCGCACGTGCTCCTGCAAGCCGCGGCGCCCGTGGCAGCGGAGCACCGCCCACAGCTTCAGCGAGCGGAAGCGGCGTCCCAGCGCCGGCCCGTACTCGCTCAGCGACAGCGCATCCTCGGCATCCGGGGTGCGCAGGTACTCGGGGATCAGCGAGAACGCCGCCCGCAGATCGCTCGGGCGTGAGCAAAACAGGAGCGAGCAGTCCATCGGCGTGAGCATCCACTTGTGCGCGTTGACGACGACCGTGTCGGCCCGATCGACGCCCGCGAACGCCCAGCGGAACTCCGGGCAGACGATCGCGGTGCCGGCGTACGCCGCGTCGACGTGCAACCAGGCGCCGGCCGCCGCGCAGGCGTCGGCAACAGCTGGCACCGGGTCGACCGAGGTCGTCGCTGTCGTGCCGACCGTGGCGACCACGCACGCCGCCTCGTCGAGGTCGCCCAGCTGGCCCGGGTCCATCCGGAAGGACGCGTCAGAGGCCACCTTGCGCACGCGCATCCCGACCATCCGGGCGGCCTTCTCGACCGACGAGTGCGCCTGGTCTGAGCACACGACCAGGTCGCGGCCGGTCGCGGCGCGCGCCGCGACCACGGCCGCCAGCGTCGAGGTGGAGGCGCTGTCCTCGATGTGCCCGTGCCATCCCGCCGGGAGCCCGAGCAGGTCGGCGACCCAGGCGCAGGTCACCGCCTCGAGCTCGGTCGACGCCGGCGAGGTCCGCCACAAGATCGCGACCGAGTTCAGCGCCGCCGCCAGCATCTCGGCGAGCACTCCCTCCTCGGCGGCGCTCGTCGCGAAGTAGGCGAAGTACCGAGGGTGCTGCCAGTGGGTGACGCCGGGCAGCAGGATCCGGTCGAGGTCGGCGAGCACCCGCTCGAACGACTCGCCCTCCTCGGGCGCCTGCTCGGGCAGCGCGCGGCGGATGTCGCCCGGCTGCACCTGGGCGAGCACCGGCAGTTCGCGCACGTGCTCGAGGTAATCGGCGGCCCAGGCGAGCACCCGCGGGCCGGCCGCCCTCAGCAGGGCGCCGGGCTGCTCAGGCGCGCCAAGCGCTGGATCGCTCCCCTGTTCAGCCGCCCCTCCTCGGATCTCGCCCGTCTGCTCAGCCGCCGTCCGCTTCCCGCCGGCCATCACGAAACCACCTCAAAGCGGATCCCGGCCCGGATCAGCCGGTCGATCAGCGCCTGTCCCATCGCCACCGCAGGCGTCAGCTGGCCGGCCAGCGCCGGCAGCTCGTCGAAGGCCAGGCACAGGGCCGACTCGGCGAGCATCTTGGCGGTCTCGCCGTAGCCGGGGTCACCGCCGCTGACGTCGATCACCCGCCGCTCGCCACCGCCCTCGCCCAGCATCCGCACCTTGAACCAGGCGTTGGCGCGCTGCTCGGGCGACGGTCCCTCACCCGGGTCTCGCAGCCTCAGCAGCAGCCGCCGCGTCAGCGGAACCTGCGCCAGCGCGATCACCGTAGCGGCGCCCGCCACCAGGCCGGCGGCGACCGGCAGCCGCTTCACGACCAGGTAGTGGCCGTAGGTGAAGTCCGGCCCGTAGCGATCGAGCGCGGCGGCGGAACGGAGCACCGTCTGGGGATCGATCGTCGGGAATGGGATGATCCATCCGCCGGCGGTGCTGTCATGGTGTGGGGTGCCGGGGGCACCGTGGACTCGGCGGCCCGCGCGGGGGCTGCGACGCTCGCGCCCGCGACGCGCGCGCCCGAC
>JASHQV010000081.1 GCA_030038955.1 Solirubrobacteraceae bacterium | reverse complement strand
CCGTCGAGCAGCCGAACGTAGTTGGTCGGCGCCACCTTCCAGTAGCGCTCGTGGCGCCAGAAGTCGATCTGCAGGATCGAGCACGAGCGAGGCCGCAGGCGCCGGAAGCCGGTGACGGCGCGCTCAGCGAGCACGAACAGCGCCAGCATCAGGCTCGCCTCGAGCAGCAGCGAGGCCGCGCCGCCGGCCCAGTCGCGCAGGCCGGTGCCGCCCAGCGGCGCGCTCGCGACTGCGATCCAGCCGAGGATCAGCAGGTAGTCGACCAGCAGGTGCAGCGCCATCGTCACGAGGTTGTGCCGGGTCTTGGCCGCCAGACGGCGCGCTCGCTCGGCGGGCTCGAGGCGACCCACGAGCTCCTGGTCGCGCCGCACCGTCCGGGGGATCTCGATGCACGGCGAGCCGAGCAGGCCGACGTCGTGGCGGACGGGACCGGCCAGCGGCACCATCGCCTTGGTCGCGAACAGGACGTTGTCGCCGGTGCGCGCGCCCGGTGGGAAGGTGATCGTGTTGCCGACGTAGTTGTGCCGGCCGATCACCACCGGCCGGACCCTGAACGAGCTGCTGGAGAACTCCGCGCCTGCGATCGACAGCCCGTCCGAGGCCATCGTGCCGGTACCTATGTGGCTGAGCGTCGGCACGTCCTGCTTGACGTCGAGGCCGAAGTTGGAGCCGGTCTGCTCGATCGTTCCGAAGCGATAGCCGAGCAGCCGCAGGTAGTGGACGATCGCGACGCTGTCGCCGAGCAGACCGGTCAGCAGGGTGTTGTTGGCGACTAGCGCGAGCATCCGCTGGATCGCGTAGCGCGATCCGTACAGGGGATACGGACGACCGGGCTCGAGCAGCCGCGCGAGCAGCCGCGATCCGCCGGCGGCCAGCGCCAGGCTGAGCAGCACGATCCCGGCGACCACCAGGGCGGGCAGTGCGAACAGCCATGTCGGACCGAGTCGCTCGATCCAGCTGGGGTGGCCGATCAGCACGATCCCGAGCAGCGCCTCCAGGGGTCCGGCGATCAGCAGCAGGATCAGCAGCCGGGTCGCGGCGTAGCGGACCTGCCGGAGCCGGCTGAGCGGCAGCGGCGGGACGGTTCGGTAGTCGTAGCCGTCGGCGGCGGGCTGCGCCGGCGAGCCGTTCCAGCAGGCGCCCGCGGGCACGGCCTGTCCGGCCAGCAGCGACGAGGCGTGCCCGAGCTGTGCGTCAGCGCCGATCCGAGTGTCGATGTCGAGCACGCAGCGTTCGCCGACGAACGCGCCCGGCCCGATCTCGACCGGACCGATCTCGATCATCCCGCCGCGGGCTCGGTAGCCATTGAGGTAGGCATCGCGTCCGATCACCGACCCCGAGCCGATGCTGAGCACGTCCGTGCACACCGGGATGTGCTGGGAGAGGATCAGGACGCCGTCGCCGACGCGTGCTCCCATCGCGCGCAGGTAGAGGGGATACAGGGGCGTGTCCGCCAGCAGGTGCGGCAGCGGGTTGAGCACCGACAGCGTCTTGACGAGCCAGAACCGCAGGTATCTGAAGCTCCAGATCGGGAACCGCTCGGGCCGCCAGCGGCCGATCAGGATCCACTTGACCGCCACCGGCGCGAGCCCGAGGCCGAACAGGCAGGCGGCGCCCGCGACGAGCGCTCGTGACAGCAGCTCCAGAGGCGAGTGGGCGCCGGAGATCCAGCCGCTGAGGCTGTCGATCAGGATCGACACCGTGGCCACGCACACGAGCGCGCAGGCCAGCTGCAGGAGCCCGCACAGTCGCCGGTGCGGCGCGCCGGAGCTTTCGGGCAGCTGCGGCTGATCTGCGCCGACGACGGTGATCCCAGGCAGCGGTGCCGCCGGCGCCGCCAGCGCGGCCGCCAGCGTCCGCACGGTCGGATGCAGGTAGACGTCGCGCATCGACACGGCGCGGCCGAGCGCCTCGGGACGGCGAAGCCGCGCGAGCAGCCGCGCCATCAGCAGCGAGTTGGCCCCGAGCACCTCGAAGAAGTGGCTGTCCACCGAGATCCGCTCCACCCCCAGAACCTCGGCCAGCTCGCGGGCGAGCAGCGCCTCGAGCTCAGTCTCCGGTGGCGCGTACGCATCGGCGTCGGGCGCAGCCAGGCGCCGACGCCGCGGCCGCGGCAACGCCCGCCGGTCCAGCTTGCCGCTGGACATCAGCGGCATCGCCGCGATCGGCTCGAGGTACGCGGGAACCATGTAGGCGGGAAGCCGCTCGCGGAGCTGGACGAGCAGGTCCTCCGGCTGCAGCTGGCGGTTGCCGTTCGGCGGCAGCTGGTGGTCCTCCCCCGCCGGCAGCTGGCGGTCCTCGTCCGGCGGCAGCTGGCGGTCTTGCCCCGCCGGCAGCTGGTGGTCCTCGTCCGGCGGCAGCTGGTGGTCCTGGCGGGACGTGTAGTAGGCGGCCAGCTCGGGCACGCCGGGGGCGGCCTCGTGGACGGTGAGCGCCACCTGCGCGACCCCCGGCAGCGAGCGGAGCACGGCCTCGATCTCGCCCAGCTCGATCCGATAGCCCCGCAGCTTCACCTGCGTGTCGATGCGGCCGAGGTGCTCCAGCTCGCCGGACTCCAACAGCCGCACGAGGTCTCCGGTGCGGTAGATCCGCGCCGACGGGTTGTGCGGCAGCGCCAGGAAGTCAGCGACGAACGCGCGCGCGGTCAGCTCTGGCCGGCCGAGGTAGCCGTCGGCCAGTCCGATCCCGGCGAGCCCGAGCTCGCCCGCCTCGCCGACGCTGAGGACGCGCTCGCGATCGGGATCGAGCACCACCGCCGAGTAGGTGGGCAGCGGCACGCCGATCGTCACCGCGCGCCCGGGCGCGAGCACCGCCAGGGTCGCGCTGACGGTGGCCTCGGTGGGACCGTAGACGTTGAGCAGCCGGCGTCCGGGGCGCTGCCAGCGTCTGACCAGCTCCTGCGGGCACGCCTCGCCCGAGACCAGCACGAAGCGCAGTCCCGGCAGCTCGCAGTCGATCGTCTCGAGCAGGCTGGGCACCGCGCACAGGGCGGTGACGCGGTGCTCGCCGAGGAACGCGCGCAGCTCCTCGCCGACCAGGGCCGCCGGAGTCGGCTTGGGGACGAGCGTCGCGCCGGCCATCCAGGCGACCCAGATCTCCTCCACCGAGAAGTCGAAGGCGATCGTCAGGCCCTGATACATGCGGTCGTCCGAGCGCACGCCGTAGACCTCGCCGGCGACGCGGACGAAGTTGCAGATGCTCGCGTGCGAGATCGCCACGCCCTTGGGGCGGCCGGTGGTCCCCGACGTGTAGATCACGTAGCACAGCTCGCCGGCGAGGGGCTCGCTGGCACGGATGCCGAGCGCGTCGGCCGGACACGCCCGCTCGTCCCCGGGCGGTGCGAGCTCGCGCGGCTCGAGTCGATCGGCGGGCTGCGCCGCAGCCTCAGCCTCTAGTTGAGCAAGATAGATGACCCTGGTGGTCGGCGGCGCTTCGCTCAAAGCGGCCGCGAGATGCGTGCCGCCGGCGAGCACCAGCTCGGCGCCGGCATCGTCGAGGATGAAGCCGAGCCGGCTTGGCGGCAGTCCGACGTCGAGCGGAACGTACACCCCGTGCGCCTTCAGCACCGCCAGCATCGCCACGTACACGTCGAGCGGTCGGTCGAGCAGCAGCGCCACGCGCGACCCCGGACGCAGCCCGGCGCTGAGCGCGAGCTGGCGGGCGAGCTGGTTGGCGCGCGCGTCGAGCCCGCGGTAGGTGATCGAGCCGGCCGGCCCATCCACCGCCAGCGCGTGCTCCGGCAGCGCATCGCAGCGGGCCTCGAACAGGTGCTCGAGGCGCTCGCCCGGGCACCAGCGCGGCGGCTCGTCCGCGACCAGCACCGCGGGACGGCCGCGGAGGACGATCGGATGCTCGGACTCGGCGGGCCCCTCGGACGCGGCAGACCGCTCGGACCCGTCGCGTTGCTCGGGTCGTGTCCCCGGTCGGGAGGTATCTGTCGCGGACTGCATGCTCACGGATAATTCGTGTCGTTGCCCCAGGACGACTATCGACAAGGGGCTGGAAGGACCCCTAAACGCCGTCGGAAGAGCCCCTAAAGGACTCAGGCAATCCTTGTGAGCAGTGGGTTAGCCGCCGGTTAATCTCGGTCGCTCGCGCGCGCCCCTGGGCTGACGCCGGAGCCGCTCGCTCGCGAGCCCGACCTGGCGCCGGCAGCGGCGTCCGAGCCGGCGGACGCGGTGGCCAGCTGCCCCTCGATCCGTGCGAGCGCCTGCTCGATCGCGCTCAGGCGCTGCTCGAGATCGTCCGCCGAGCCGAGCGAGTCGATCCGCTGCTGGACACCGTCGAGCGAGTCCTCGATCCCCTCGAGCCGCTGGGAGACCCCGCGCAGCCGCCGCGTGAGCCGCTCCAGATCACTGGCCGATGGCAGGTTGAGCGCGCCCATCGCCAGCTCCTGGGCGCGTACCGCCCGCTCGCGGGACTGGAACGCGGCCGACAGGGCGCCGCTGACCACGGGGCTCTCCAACAGCTCCTGCGCCACCTTCCCGATAGCCTCTTCGCCCTGCCTCGCGAGCCGCTCCCGCAGGCCCTTGTCGTCGCTGGTCATTAGTCTCTGCACCTCGATGGGGTCGTGACCGAATTAGCTGTGGAATCCGGCGAGTGGCTGGGGCAGCCCCGGCTCGCCACGAGGATACCTGGCGCCTCTGAGGGTGAGCCGGGGCTGCCAGTCACGTCCAGATGCCGTCGGAGCCGCAAATAATTCGGTCACGACCCCCTATGTTCACAGTTGACCGCTGGTCGGCACGTTATCGTTGCCCAGCCATTGGGGATTCGATAGGAACACGATGCGCAGTAGCCGGGGTGACGACGACGGTCTTCGGCGACCGTGGCGAGGACGAGGGTCAACGGGTGCCCCCGTCGGTTCCCCGTTGCAAACCCGAGAGCCGGTCAGTACCGTCGGTGCTGTCGCCACGGATGCGACGTTGCGCACCATGAGCAGACGATCAGGCGGGAGGACGGGACACGTGATCATCCGGCAAAAGCCGTTGATGTGGCTGCTTGCGCTCGCCGCGGCGATCGTCGCGCTGGCCGCGATTCCCGTCGCCGCAGCAGAGGCCGACACCTGCACGATCACGGTCACGCTGGTGACCGGGCAGAAGGAGACGTTCACCGTCAGCGTACCCCCCGGCACGCCGCTCTCCTCGATTCCGCTGCCGATCAAGGGCACCGTCGCGTCGGAGACCGAGTCGTGCTCGCCAACGAGCACGACGACAACCACGACGACCACAACCACGACCACCACGACGGGGACCACGACCTCGCCCACCTCGACCAAGCCGACGACCAAGCATAAATCTAAACCTAAGGGTTCGAGTTCGGGCAGAAAGCACTCCAAGCACTCCTCCTCGAGCAGCCATCACTCCTCATCGAGCAGCAGGCACTCCTCCAGTAAGAAGCGGACGAGCAAGCACGCCAGCGTCGCCCAGCCGAAGCAGACAGGACCCGGCGGCGTCCCGACCGCGGCGAACCCGACCTACAGCTTCTCGCTGCCCAGCTCACCGCGGATCGGAGTGCCCAACTTCTTCATCAACAACTTTCAGATTCCGCCGTTTCTGTTGCCGATCTATGAGGCTGCTGGGATTCAGTACGACGTGCCGTGGCAGGTGCTTGCTGCGATCAACTGGATCGAGACGGACTATGGGCGTGATCTCAGCGTGTCGAGCGCTGGCGCGGTTGGGTGGATGCAGTTCCTGCCGTCGACCTGGAGGCGGTATGGGGT
>JASHQV010000080.1 GCA_030038955.1 Solirubrobacteraceae bacterium | reverse complement strand
GACCGATTGGTGGGTCATCGCCTGCGGCAGCTCGATCAGCGACTCGACCCCGCCGAGCGACTCGGCCAGTGTGAACAGGCGTGTGCGGGACGCCAGCTCCGCCGCCCGGGGGTGGCGGAAGCTGACCATGCCGCTGTAGCCAGGCCACTGCAGATCGGTCACGTCGGGGGTGTCGTGCAGCAGCTCGACGACGGCGGCGGCGCCGCGTGCATGGGCCGCCATCCGCAAGTGCAGCGTGCGGAGCCCGCGGTGCACGAGGAAGCAGTCGAGCGGTCCCGGCACCGCTCCGACCGCGTTCTGGACGAAGCGGAGGCGCTCGTACCACTCCCGATCGGCGGCGACCACGACGCCTCCGACGACGTCGGAGTGACCGCCGAGGTACTTGGTCGTGGAGTGCACGACGAAATCGGCGCCGAGCTCGAGCGGACGCTGGTTGACCGGCGTCGCGAACGTGTTGTCGACCGCGACCAGCGCCTGCCCGCGGCGCTCGACGACGCGCTCGATGTCGACCACGCGGAGCAGCGGGTTGGTCGGCGACTCGACCCAGATCAGTCGTGGCTGCTCGCGGACGGCGCGGTCGAGCGCGCTCAGCTCGCGCTGGTCGATCAGCTCGTACGCGAGCCCCCAGCGGGCGAGCACCTTGTCGACCAGCCGGTAGGTGCCGCCGTACAGGTCGCCGGGGAGGACGATCCTCGAGCCGGGCTCGCAGGTGACCGTGATCAGCGCGTGCGCGGCCGCGAGCCCGGAGGCGAACGCCACCGCGTGGCCGCCTTCGAGCTCGCCGAGCGCCCGCTCGAGCGCCGCGCGCGTCGGGTTCGCCGAGCGCGCATAGTCGTAGTCGTCGACGAACTCGCCCGGCCGGCGCTGCGCGTAGGTCGAGGTCTGGTGGATCGGGGGGATCACCGAGCCGTAGGTCGGGTCCGGGGTCAGGCCTGCGTGCACCGCCCGGGTCCCGAACGCATGCGTCGTGCGCGCCCCGGGTGCGTCGGCCGCACGTGACCCGGATGCGTCGCCGCGCCGTCCGGGCTTGTCGCCGCGTCGCTCGAGCTCGTCGCCGCTCACGACCCCAGTGCCTCGAGCAGATCGGCGCGGGTGACGATCCCCTCGGGCCGGCCGTGGTCGACGACCAGCAGCGCCTGCTGGTCGCCCGACAGCAGCTCGACCGCCTCGCGCACCGGGTCGGCGGTCGACACCGCCGTGAACGGGGGCTCCATCACCGCGAGGATCTCGGCGTCGAGCCGCGAGGGATCCTCGGCAGCCTGCTTGAGCAGCCCGCGCTCGCTGACGGAGCCGACGACGGTCGCCGGGTCGTGCGGACTCAGCACCGGCAGCTGCGAGACTCGGTGCTCGTGCAGCAGCGACACCGCGTCGCGGACGCGACGGTGGGTTTCGACCGCCAGCAGCGACGGGAACTCGCCGGCCTCGCGCTTGCGCTGCAGCACCTCGCCGACGGTGAGCTTCGACTCGCGCTCCAGAAAGCCGTACTGGCGCAGCCAGCTGTCTGAGTAGACCTTCGACAGGTAGGCGCGGCCACCGTCGGGGATGATCACGACGATCATCGCCTCGGGCTCGCCGACCTCGGCGGCGACGCGCAGCGCCGCATGCACGGCGAGGCCACCGGAGCCGCCGGCGAGGATCCCCTCGGTCAGCGCCAGCCGCCGGGTGGTGAGGAACGCATCGCGATCGGACACGGTGATCCACCGGTCGACGACCGAGCGGTCGAACGTCGCCGGCCAGAAGTCCTCCCCGACGCCCTCGACGAGATACGGGCGGACGTTTTCCTCGCCGCCCGAATAGATCGAGCCCTCGGGGTCGGCGCCGATCACCTGGAGGTCCGGCTTGCGCTCGCGCAGGTAGCGGGACGCGCCGGTCACGGTGCCGCCGGTTCCGACGCCGCACACGAGATGGGTGATCCGACCTGCCGTCTGCTCCCACAGCTCCGGCCCCGTCGACTCGTAGTGGGCCTGGGGGTTGGCCTGGTTGCGGTACTGGTTCGGCTGGAACGCCCCCGGGATCTCCGCGGTCAGGCGGTCGGCGACGCGGTAGTAGGACTGCGGCGAGTCCGGCGGGACGTCCGTCGGCGCCACGACCACCTCGGCGCCGTACGCACGCAGCAGGTCGATCTTCTCCCTGGAGATCTTGTCGGGCATCACCGCGATCACCCGGTAGCCCTTGAGCCGCGCGACGATCGCGAGGCCAGTGCCGGTGTTGCCCGAGGTCGGCTCGACGATCGTGCCGCCGGGAGCCAGCCGTCCGTCGCGCTCGGCCGCCTCGATCAGCGCCACCGCGATTCGGTCCTTAATCGATCCGCCCGGATTGAACACCTCCAGCTTCGCCAGCAGCTGGGGGCGCACTTGCGCGCCGAGGTGCGACAGGCGGACGAGCGGCGTACCGCCGATCGTCTCGAGTACCGAGTCCTTGATGGCCGGAGCAGTCGCGGTCTCGTTCATCGCGCTCAGCTGGTCAGTCTACGGGCCAGATGCGCGGCCGCCCTGGCCAGATCTGTGAGGACTAGTTGAACTTGGTGGATGTGGGGATCGAAAGGTGTCTGAGGGGATCGAAAGGTGCCTGAGCGCGCAAGTTGGCCGGCGTCGGCCTGAATTGCGCGCTCGGACACGAAAAACGTGCTCCAGCGCGCAATTCGCGGGTCTTGGTGCGCAATTTGCGCGCTCAGACACGTCGGGACGGCTCGGCTAGCTCGGGGTGCTACTCGCGTGTCGGTCGGCTTGCAGCAAACACCGCAGGTTTCCACCTCCGCCGCGGTGGGCAGGCGTCTCTAGCTTGCGCCGATCAGCTTGAGGCGATCAGCTTGATGCGATTCGAGGAGGTCACCGATGCGTCGTCTGCGAACCCTAATCCCGCTCCTCGCGCCGACGGGCGCTGACGGGCCCCTCGCGCCGACGGGCGCTGACGGGCTCCTCGCGCCGACGGGCGCTGATGGGCTCCTCGCGCCGACCGGGCGCTGACGGCGCTGTCCGCCACGGCGGCGTCGGCCAGGCCAGCCAGAAGGTCGTCACGAACCTCGGGATCATGCCGATGCGCGACCGTGCGACCCTGCGTTTCTCGACCCTGCGTTTCTCGACCCTGCGTTCCTACCTGACCCAGACCCTCGCGTCCACGCGTGTCAGCTACCGCGACCCGTACGTCAGCGATCCACGCACGTGAGCGTGCCCCTGAACGGCCTGCTCAGCCAGGGGTTGGCGGCCACCCGCCGCTGCCTGATCGGCGACACCACGCTGAGTAACCCGGCGGTGCCGGGTTTCCGCCGTACCCGCCCTGCAGTGGCTGCGGCAGCTTGGCCTCGCCGGCGTCGTCAGCAGCGGCCGAGGCACGCCACACCAACAACGTCGTGACCGAGGACAAGTGGGGCGACATCGTCGCCTACACGAACACGATCGACTTCTTCGGCGACAGCGGCGATCTCGTGACTTCTTCGGCGACAGCGGCGACCTCGTGACTTCTTCGGCGAAGCGGCGATCTCGTGCTCGGCTACGGATCCCTGCCCGATGACGAGATGGCCGACTTCGACCTCGCCCCGCCCTCGCCGGCGTATGACCCGAGCCGGCGTGTGACCCGAGCCGGCGTGTGACCCGAGCCGGCGTGTGACCCGAGCCGGCGTGTGACCCGAACCCGCCCGCGGGTGGCAAGGCCCACGCTCGACGCACGGCTGGTCAGCCAGACGAGCTCATCGAGCTCGCTCGCCGAGCCACGACCACCTAGAGGCGGTCGCCGAGCGCGTCCGACTCGACGGCGGCAGCGCGCTCGTGGTCAACCGAGCTAGCGCGGCCGACAGCAGCGGTCGGGATCCGCTGGAGTTCAGTCGGTCACTCGAACCGATCAGCTAATCACGCGGATCGGCGTCCCCGCCAGGAACCCTTCGACATCCTCGACGATCTGCTCCCACCAGCTCTCGTAGGTCCCGATCGAGACGTAGCCGATGTGGGGGGTGAGGACGGTGCGGGGCGCCGAGCGGAGCGGGTGGTCGGCGGGGAGCGGCTCCTCGTCGTAGACGTCGAGCCCGGCGCCGGCGATGCGACCCTCGCGCAGCGCGGCGAGCAGCGCGTCGGTGTCGACGATCGGTCCGCGCGAGGTGTTGACCAGATAGGCGGTCGGCTTCATCGCGGCGAGCTCGGCGGTGCTGACGAGCCCGCGCGAGCGGTCGCTCAGCCGGTAGTGGATGCTGACGAAGTCGGCACGCTCGAACAGCTCGCGCTTGTCGGCGCGGACCGCTCCGGCCTCGCGCGCGCGGACATCGGTCAGGTGCTCGCTCCAGGCGATCACGTCCATCCCGAAGGCTCGCGCGATCGGCACCATCGCGCTGCCGATCCGCCCGAGACCGACGAGCCCGAGCGTGCGGCCGTCGAGCTCGGGCCCGATCGTGTGCTGCCAGCGTCCCTCCCGGATCGCGCGATCCTCGGCGACGACGTGCCGGGAGACCGCCAGCAGTAGCGCCCACGCGAGTTGCAGCGTCGCCGCCAGGCCGATCGTCGTGCCGCACAGGGTGATGCCATGGTCGCGCAGCGCGTCACGGTCGATTGCGGCGTTGCTCGTGCCGGTGGTGACGATCAGCCGCAGCTTCGGGAGGCGGGCGATCAGCTCGCGTGGAAACGCGGTGCGTTCGCGCATCGCGACGATCACCTCGAACGGCTCGAGCGCTCGCGCGAGCTCGTCGACGCCCTTGATCGCCTCCGTGAACGTGGTCACCGCGACGGCTTCGCCGAGACGCTGCCACGGCCCGAGCGTGCGACCGACGTCCTGGAAGTCATCGAGCAGCGCGACCTTGACCATCTGCACATCCTCCCAGGAGCCCACGAGCCGATCACGCCGCCCGGCCTCCGCGGGTCGAAAATCGTTGGACTATCCGTCGGTTTTCGACCCGCTGACGCACCAACAAAAAGGATTTGACGATGCGCCGGGACTGGCGTCGTGCGTTTGCGGGACGGGCGTCGTGCGTTTGCGGGACTGGCGTCGTGCGTTTGGGAGACAGGCGTCGTGCGTTTGCGGGACGCGCCCGGGCGCAGTAGGCTCGCGGCGTGCCGGGGGAGCAGACGAGTCAGTTCTGTGGGCATTTCG
>JASHQV010000079.1 GCA_030038955.1 Solirubrobacteraceae bacterium | reverse complement strand
CGACGGCGATCCCGCGGACGTCAGCGACGAGCAGTGGAAGCGGCTTGGCTTCAACGACTCGATCGTGCACAACGACATCGTCTCCACCACCGATCGCAGGGTCACCGCGATCCTGCGCGACGGCGGCGAGCGGGTGATCTACTCGGGCGGGATCTTCCAGCGCGATTGACCGCGACCGATCTCGGGCGAATTAGACTACGCATGCGGGTCGCGCCGGCGAGCTCGGAGCACCGGGGGGTCGCCACCGGCTGAGCGATCTCGGGGCGTCGGCGCGCGTTCTTGGAGCAGCCGGGGCTCGCGGAAAGGATGTCCGGGTCGGGGCGGTCGATGAGCCGGGTGGCAGCCTTGGTCAACGCCCGCGCAGCGCGCTCGGTGTCGCTGAAGTACGGGGTCGCCTGCCAGGCGCCGACGACGAAGATGCGCTCGTCGAGCTCGCGAGCGGCTTTCAGCTTGCGCGAGTGCATGTTCAGGCACCGTCGTTGTGCAGCCGTGTCACATCGCCTCGGTCCCGCGGGTCTATGCCTATGACACGCGATGATGGAGAAACCTGACGTGAGCGATCAGGAGTGGCTGGCGGAGCGGTTCGAGGAGCAACGGTCCCACCTGCGGGCGGTGGCTTACCGGATGCTCGGCTCGCTCACCGAGGCGGACGACGCCGTCCAGGACGCGTGGCTTCGCGTCAGCCGCGCCGACACGAGCGAGGTCGAGAACCTCGGCGCCTGGCTGACGACAATCGTCGCCCGAGTCGCACTGAACGTGCTGCGTTCGCGCAACACGCGTCGCGAGCAGCCGCTCGACGCGCACGTCCCCGACCCGGTCGTGGACCCGGCGGACGGGACCGATCCCGAGCACGAGGCGCTGCTCGCCGATTCTGTTGGACTGGCGCTGCTGGTGGTGCTGGAGACGCTGCGCCCGGCCGAGCGGCTGGCGTTCGTTCTGCACGACATGTTCGCGGTGCCGTTCGAGCAGATCGCGCCGATCGTCGAGCGCTCGCCCGAGGCGACCCGGCAGCTGGCCAGCCGCGCTCGCCGGCGAGTGCGCGGCACCGCGGCGGTCCCGGACGCCCCGCTCAGCGCGCAGTGGAAGGTCGTGAACGCGTTCCTGGCGGCGGCGCGCGACGGCGATTTCGCGGCGCTGGTCGCGGTGCTCGACCCCGACGTTGTGCTCCGCGCCGACGGCGGGCTGACCGGCCTCTCGCGTCGTGTGCAGGGCGCGGAAAGAGTCGCCGGCCAGGCGACCATGTGGGCCCAGAGTGGCCTGACGATCAAGCGGGCGCTGGTCAACGGAGCGGCTGGCCTGGTGTCCGAGCGCCACGGCAAGCCGTTTGCGATCGGCGCGTTCACGATCAAGGACGGCAGGATCGTCGAGTGCGACTTCCTCGTCGACCCCGAGCGCCTCGCCCGCCTCCACCTCGAGGTGCTCCAGGACTGACTGCGAGCCGCCCTGTCACGTTCCCACCCGCCGCCGGGTCATCGAGGCAGGACAACGATCTGCGGAGGTGCCCAGATGGCTTCATCATTCCTGTCCACCCGGCGGGGCAAGCTCACACTGGCGCTGCTGTGCGCGGTCGCGTTCCTCGACTTCGTCGACGCGCCGATCGTCAACGTCGCGCTCCCGTCTATCCGCCACGCGCTGCATTTCTCGGTCGCTGACCTGCAGTGGGTGCCAAGCGGCTACCTGCTGAGCTACGGCGGCTTCATGCTGCTCGGCGGCCGACTGGCGGACCTGCTTGGCCGCCGGAGGATCCTGCTCGCCGGGATCGTCACGATCGGCGTCTCGTCGCTGATCGGCGGGTTCGCACAAAGCGCGGGCGAGCTGGTCGGTGCGCGGCTCGCCCAGGGCCTCGGTGCGGCGATGACGCTCCCGTCCGCGCTCTCGATCCTGACCACCAGCTTCAAGGAAGGCAAGGACCGGCACACCGCGTTCGGCGCGTGGGGCGGCGTCGCCGGGCTCGCCTCAGCGGTCGGCGTGCTGCTCGGCGGAGCCCTGACACAGGGGCTCGGCTGGAGGTGGGTGATGTTCGTCAACCCGATCGCGGCGCTGCCGGTGCTTGGCGCCGTCATCTGGCTGATCGCGGTAGACGGCCCCCGCAAGAGGCTCGAGAACTTCGACGCGCTCGGCGCGCTGCTGGCGACCGGCGGAATGCTGCTGCTCGTCTACACGCTCGTCAACGCCCCGACCACGGGCTGGGACACCGCCCGCACGATCGGCGAGCTTGCCGGTGCGCTGGCGCTGCTGGTCGCGTTCGTGATCGGCGAGCAGCGCCACCGCAACCCGCTGGCGCCGCTGTCGATCTTCCGCATCAACGGGCTCGCGTTCGCCGACGTCACACAGCTGGTCGCGTTCGCGGGCTTCCTGGCGATGTTCTTCTTCCTGACGCTGTACATGCAGAACGTGCTGGGCTACTCGCCGATCCAGACCGGCCTTGCCTACCTGCCAGTCTGCTTCGCGATCGGTGGCGCAGCGGGAGCCGCTTCACAGCTGCTCGGTCGCGTAGGCACCAGGCCCGTGATCGTCGTCGGCGCGTTGATCGCCGCCGCGGGCGTCTACTGGCTGTCGCGGATCCCGGTCAGCGGCTCCTACGTCTCGGA
>JASHQV010000078.1 GCA_030038955.1 Solirubrobacteraceae bacterium | reverse complement strand
CGGTGGCAGCGGTCAGCTCCGCCAGGGCGTAGTAGGTCGGCCACATGGTGCCGTCGTCGAGGTTCGCCTTGTCGCTGAAGCCGAGCGTCGCGTACCTGGCCTTGAACTTGTAGGCGCCCTGGAAGAAGCAGACGACCTTGCCGTCCTTCGCGTACGCGGGCATCCCGTACCACGTTCGCGGCGACAGCTCGGGCGCGTTGGCCGTGATGAGGTCGTGCAGGCGCTCCGCCATCGCGCGGTCCGGCTGCGGCATCTCGGCGATCTTCGCGAGCACGTCGCGCTCACCATCCCCCTTGCTTCCGCCCGCACCGCGACGGGCCTCCGCCTTCAGCTCCTGCGAGCGCTCGCGCATCGCCGCTCGCTCCTCGGCCGTGAATCCCTTGGCCGCTTTGCCGCCGGTGGTGGCCTGCTTCGGGGACCGTCGTGTGCGCTTGCCTGCAGCTTCCCTCTCAGCCAACTGAAACACCTCCTTGATCGTCGCCGATGCTCGCCTGTCGGTCAGGCGTCGACTCCCAGCGTCTGCCTGAGTCCCGTTTCGAGATCGCGCGCCTGATAGCCGAGCTCGCGTCGCGCCTTCTCGTCGGTCATCCAGAAGGTGACGCCGTCGGAGGTGCGGATCAGCTCGCTCAGGTTGGGTGGGAATCCCATCAGCTTGCCAACCACGGGGCCGATCGGGATCGCCAGCTTGATCAGCGCCGGCGGCAGCGTCAGGCGCGGGGGCTTGCGCCCCGCGAGCCGGGCCGTCTTGTCCACCAGCTCGCCGATCGTCGACTTGGCACCGCCGAGGTTGTAGGACTCGCCGACTCGTCCCTTGTCGTGGGCGAGCACGATGCCCTCGGCGATATCGTCGACGTAGGCGAAGTTGAAGCCGGACTCGGGGAACATCCGCAGCTTCAGCTTGCCGGTCCGGGTCTGGTCGATCATGTTGCCGACCTCGGAGGAGTCGCCCGGGCCGTACACGGCACACGGCAGCACGATCACGATCGGAGCGCCCCTGGCGATCCGATCGAGCGCAACCTGATGGGCCTCGAACTTGGTCTCGTCGTAGTAGGACAGGAACTCCGGCGGCTGCGGGCGCACGTAGCTCTCGTCCACGACCTGCCCGCGCGTGTTGCCGTACGCGTTCCCGGTCGAGACATACACGATGCGCCCTACGTCCGCCGCGATCGCCGCGTCGAGGACACGCTCGGTTCCGCCCACGTTGGCGTCGTACAGCGCCTGTCGCTGCGAGCGGGGGATCCCGACCTTGTAGCTGGCGCCCACGTGGAAGACCGCGTCCACACCGTGCACGCCGCGCTCGATCGCAGTCTGCTCTGACAGCGAGCCTTCGACGATCTCGCAGCCGAGCTGCCTTAGCTCCGACGCCTTCGCCGGGGAGCGGACGAGCGCGACCACCTCGTCGTCGCGCTGCCGCAACTTGCGCGCCACATGCCCGCCGATGAACCCGGTCGCGCCCGTCACGAATGCCTTCATGGACGCCTGCACTCTACGCCGCCGAGACCGCGCGGGAACAGCTGTGCAGGAAGGCTCTGGGGGACGGCTGCCGGCAGCAGTCCTCGCCCCGCGAACGATGTGATGTAAGCTTACATCATGCAGCGAACGCAGATCTCCCTGACGGACGAGGGGCGGCGCGCCCTCGATGCGGAAGCGGCACGCACTGGCCGCTCCCTCTCCGCCCTGATCCGGGACGCAGTCGAGCAGGTCTACGGCTCCGCGCGTTCCGCAGACGACGATCTCGCATCGATGCGCCGCGCCTTCGGGTCGTGGAGGGACCACGACCTCGACGGCGCCGCTTGGGTCGAGCGGCGCCGCTCCGGCTCCCGCCTGGCACCACGCGATCCGTGAGCGTGCTGGTCGACACGTCGATCTTGATCGACTACCTACTGGGTCACTCCCGTGCGGGGGAGCTGCTCGAGCGGGAGCGAAGCGAGGGCGTGCTGCACGCGAGTGAGATCACCCGCCTCGAGATCCTCGCCGGCATGCACCAAGAGGAGGAAGTCGACACCCGAGCGCTGCTGGCCACCCTGACCTGGTACCCCGTCGACGAACAGATCGCGGAGGCAGCCGGCGCCCTAGGCCGCCGGTGGCTTGCCAGCCATCACACGATCGACACGGCCGACCTCGCGATTGCCGCGACCGTGATCCACACCGGCGCTCGGCTGCTGACGCGCAACACCAAGCACTTCCCGATGTTCGGCGACCTGCAAGCACCGTACTGACAGCCGCACCCGATTTCACGCGGGTGCAGTCACTGACTCCATGCGGGTGCAGTCACTGACTCCGCCGCCTCGGCGACCTGCGTCAGCGACCACCCGGCGCTCTGGGCCCGAGCGACCAGCAGCTCGCGGCCTTCGACGCTGAGACGAGCGTTAGCGTGTAGCTTCACCCGGTGTCCTCCTTGGGACTGGGGCGTTCGACAACCCCAGCCTCCGAGAAGGCCAGGATGAACAACGTCCTCAGGAACTACTAGCCCGCGGCCACAGGCTGCAACTGCGGCGATGCGGCTGCGCTGCTGACCCGGTTGCGCCCGGTCCGCTTTGCCTCGTAGAGCGCCGCGTCAGCCGCTGCAAACACCATGTCGCAGACGAACAGCGACCCGGGCACGGAGGCGGCCACGCCGCAGCTGATCGTGACGTCAACGCCGCCGGCCAGCAGGCAGCCGTCGATCGCCCGGCGCAGCTGCTCGGCGATCGCCCACGCCTGGTCCGTCGAGGCGCCTGGCAGCAGCACCAGGAACTCCTCGCCGCCGAGTCGGTAGATGAGATCGAAGGCGCGTAGCTCCTTGCGCATCAGGTAGGCGAAGTCGCGTAGCACCGCGTCTCCCGTCACGTGCCCGTGGACGTCGTTGACCTGCTTGAAGTGGTCGACGTCGGCGAGCACCAGCCCGACGGGGGCACCGGTCACGGCGGACTGCTGCTCAAGCTCCTCCACGCGCGAAGTGAGTGCCGTTCGATTGAGTGCGCCGGTCAGCTCGTCCAGGACCGCGCGGCTGCGGTGCTCGATGTCCGACTCCATCAGCGCGACCGAGAGCATCGCGACCGCCACGATCAGAGCAGCCGGTGCCACCACGATCGTCGGATTGGCCAGCGTCGCCTGCGGGTCGACGCCAAGGGCGATCGCGAGGAGCAGCACCAGCGTGAACGCCACGCCGGCGACGACGCCGCGCTTCGAGAATCGGGCCGCCAGCGTGACCGTGGGGATCGCCAGCCATGAAGTCGTCGCGATCTTCGGACCGCCCGAGAGGGCGACGCAGATCGCGATGATCAGCGCCGCAGCCGCCCACGCCGCGAACGCCAGGTACTCGGGGCGATGCAGCCCCGACATGTGCCTGTCGGCGACGTAGAACAGCAACGCGGCCACGACGAGGGGACCGAGCGTCCACCATCCGAGCCACGGACCACAGATCAGCAGCGCCGCCGCCAGCACGGCGAACGACCGCTGCCTGCCGGGGCGGAGCCGGCGATCCATGTCGAGCATGCGCTGGCGATCAGTGTCGTTGCGGATGAGCCACGAGCTAGTCATCTTGTGCTCATCGACACGACTACGAGGATCCTCAAAGCTCGCCACGGGCGTCCTAGACGTCGGCGGAGCGCCATCGGCACGGTGAAATCAGCTGCTGCGACCGGATGGCGCGCGACTCCGGCGGTGGTTAGCAGTTTGTGTCGTGCTTTGCCGCTGCTTGCGATGCGGCGCAATTGGTGCTATCAGCTCGTGCCAGGAGATCGCATCTACAACCAGGGACGCTCGACGATGACCGATGTCAAGCGGAGCGGCCAGAACCTCATTGCGACCATCGATCGGGCGCTCGAGCTGACCGAGGAGGCGGTGGGCGAGGTCGCGCGAATCGCGATTGAGGAGATCCACAGCGGCCTCGACAGCAGCAACCACGTGCAGGCCGCCGAACGGGATATGCGCAATGCGCTGAGGCAGCTCGTGCTCGCCGAGCAGGAGCTGCGCTCCAGATCAGAAGCCCGTCCGAGCGGTGACGAGCGGCACGAGCGGATCGCTGAAGTCGTGCGGGGGCCGGGGTCAGGGGCCGCGCGCAGCGGCGGGCCGCCAAGCGCATCCTGAGCCCACGCGTCTGCCCGCCCGGCCGCGGTTACGATCGCGGTTGGTAGGGTCGGGTCGTGTCGGCATTGTCGTGGAGCGGCGGGAAGGACTCGGCGCTCGCGCTGCACGAGCTGCGGCGGCGGTCGACGTCGCCTCCATGTGCGCTGATCACGACGGTGACGGTCGACTACGGACGGATTTCGATGCACGGCGTGCGCCGGGAGCTGCTGTCTCGTCAGGCGCGTGCAGCTGGCCTTCCGCTGGTCGAGGTCGAGATCCCGGCGTCCTGCTCCAACCGCGTCTACGAGCAGCAGATGGGACAAGCGCTGGCCGAGGCGCCGCTCGCCGAGGTGCAGACGATCGCGTTCGGGGACCTGTTCCTCGCAGACATCCGCGCGTACCGAGAGGAGCGGCTGCGCCGGGTCGGCAAGGAGGCCGCGTTCCCGCTGTGGGGAAGGGACACAGGCTCGCTGGCCCATGAGTTCATCGAGGTGGGATTCGAGGCGGTCCTCGTCTGCGTCGACCCGCGCCGGTTGGATCGCTCGTTTGCCGGACGGCGGTTCGACGCCGAATTGCTCGCCGATCTTCCGGCGGACGTCGACCCGTGCGGCGAGAATGGCGAGTTCCACACGTTCGTCGATGCCGGCCCGATCTTCAGCGCACCGATCGCCTGCGACGTCGGTGACACCGTCGAACGCGAGGGGTTCGTGTTCTGCGACGTGCTCATCGCCGACTAGCCTGCGCCTGTTGCGGAGCAGATGTTGCAGAGGTAGGACGCCGGCGCAGTCATGCAAAGCCACGATCGGACTGAGTGTCAGCGTCAGGTGGGAGCGCTCCACGCTGTGAACATCGTGTGACCACGGACCGGCCGCGGCGCAAGTTCGCGGGGGCGCTTTCGTTTGGTGAGGTGGCCGATGAAAGCGACGCCGACGAGAACGGGGATGCGGAGGTGGGCAACGAGAAATGGCCCGCGGCCGTCCCGCACGGTGACGCGCAGGAGGCTGATCAAGTCGGGCGTCGCAGCGGGCGCCGGGCTGAGCTTGACCCGGGGGCGCCTGATCGAGTCCGCGATGGCGGCGTCGCGCGATCAGGGGTCGCTGTCAGAGATCGAGCACGTTGTGCTGCTCATGCAGGAGAACCGCTCCTTCGACCAGTACTACGGGACGATGCCGGGCGTGCGCGGATTTGGCGACACCACGTCCTACTCGTCCTACGCCGGTGGGCCGCGCACGAGCCCTGCGACCGTGTTCAGCCAGTCGATGGTGGGAGCTTCGCTCGGCGGCACCACGGTCTCCTACGCGCTGGCAGATGGCGAGACCACGCTGGAGCCGTTCGAGTTGCTCAGCCATCCGCCAACGGTTGCGGGCCAGACGACGAACGACATCACGCATGACTGGGGACCGCAGCACGGATCGTGGAACAACGGCGCGATGGATCGGTTCGCGGTCGAGCACTTGGCCGAGGATCCCACGGCCGCATACCAGATCTCCGACACCGATGGAGTGCCGCTGCCCGGCAAGTCGTCGTACCCGATCGGCGTTCTGACGATGGGGTACTACCGGCAGCGCGACTGCCTGGCGTTTCATCGTGCGCTCGCCGACGCCTTCACGATCTGCGACAAGTACTTCTGCTCGGTGCTCGGGCCGACCGACCCGAACCGGCTCGTGTGGCTGTCAGGGAGCCTGGGAGCCCACACCGGTGACGTAGGAGGCCCGGTGCTCGAGACCTATGTGGGCAACCGGGAGCAGATGATCGGCACACTGGATTGGCCGACGATGCCTGAGCTGCTGACCGACAACGGAGTTAGTTGGAAGGTCTACCAGGACCCGACGTCCAATTTCTTGTTCGATGTGCTGGGTTACTTCAAGCACTTCGCCGATCCGTCGACGCCGACCCAGGTGGCGAACGCGGAGAAGGCATTTGCGCCCGTCTACCCGGCGGAGTTCGTCGCGGACGTGGTGTCGGGGACCCTGCCTCAAGTCTCATACCTGATTCCTCCCGCCCCGTGCTGTGAGCACCCGGCGACGCCGCCGGAGTATGGCGAGTACCTGATCTCCCAGATCCTGCAGACGTTGCTGCTCAACCCGGAGGTGTGGGAGCGCACGGTGTTCATCGTGATCTACGACGAGAACGGGGGCTGGTTCGATCATGTCTCGCCCCCCACTCCGGGGCCGTTGGCGACGGTCGCCAACGGCCTCGCCAAGGCAGGCAGCTATTACGACGGTGAGTACGTGACGAGCACAGATCCAAGCGATGCAGCTGGGGGGCCGCCGTCTGACTGGGACAAGGTGCTCGGACCAGTGGGGCTCGGGTTCCGTGTACCGGGGCTGATCATCTCGCCATTCAGCGCTGGCGGCTGGGTATGCCCGGACACCTTCGATTTCGTCTCCACACTCAAGTTCATCGAGAAGCTCTTCCTGAAGCCAGGAACGCTGATGGGCTCCGACGGTCTGCACATCTCGCCGTGGCGCTACAACGAAGTCGGCGACCTGACCTCAGCCCTGCCCAATCTCTCGACGCCGATCACGACCGTTCCACCACTGCCGCCGACGTCGCTGCTGTATCCCGAGACGGCACAGCAAGCCCTACTCAACTCCCTGGCCGGCACCGAGGACTACGCCCAGGCATATCCGCCGCCGCCATCCAACGGTGGCATCCCGAGGCCCGACGCGGATAGCCTGGCCACGCGTCGCACGACGCCGACATGACGACCGCTGAGCACGATGGTGCGGCGGACCGACCAGTCCGCGTCGGGGTGCCCCTGGTTTTTTCCGCAAGTTGGGGGAAGATGCGATCCAGCCTGGTGCGACACGTGTAGGCGTGCGGTAGGGTGCCGCCAGCGGTTCGGGAGAGAGCATCGCTCCGCCAAAGCCAGGCGAAGCGGCTCTCGAAGGCAGCCGACCAAGGCTTATTCCGTGCGCAGGCTACGCGCGGAAGCAGGCAAGATCGGCGCCCCCGGGCCGCTTTTCTGTGCC
>JASHQV010000077.1 GCA_030038955.1 Solirubrobacteraceae bacterium | reverse complement strand
GGGGCGAGCCGCGACGACATCTCCGGTCTCGGCATCACCAACCAGCGTGAGACGACCGTCGTGTGGGATCGAACCACCGGCAAGCCGATTCACAACGCGCTCGTCTGGCAGGACACGCGGACCGACAAGATCGTCGACGAGCTCGCGCAGGTCGGCGGTCAGGATCGCTTCCGAGACAAGGTCGGCCTGCCGCTGGCGACGTACTTCTCGGGTCCGAAGGTGCGGTGGCTGCTCGACAACGTCGACGGCGCCCGGGCCAAGGCCGAGGCCGGGGAGCTGGCGTTCGGCAACATCGACGCATGGCTGATCTGGAACCTGACCGGGGGCGTCGACGGCGGGCTGCACATCACCGACGTCAGCAACGCCAGCCGGACGATGCTGATGGACCTGAAGACGCTGTCCTGGGATCCGCAGATCGCCGACACGATCGGGGTGCCGATCTCGATGCTTCCGGAGATCCACGCCTCCAGCGAGGTGTACGGCGAGGTCAAGTCCGGCCCGGCGGCGGGCGTCCCGATCGCGGGCGACCTCGGCGACCAGCAGGCGGCGACTTTCGGCCAGGCGTGCTTCGCCGTCGGCGAGGCGAAGAACACCTATGGCACGGGCAACTTCATGCTGATCAACACCGGCACGGAGCTGGTCCACTCGAAGTCGGGTCTGCTGACGACGGTCTGCTACAAGGTCGGCGACAACGCCGCGGTGTATGCGCTCGAGGGCTCGATCGCGATCACCGGCGCGCTCGTCCAGTGGCTGCGCGACAACCTCAAGATGATCAAGGCGGCCCCGGACGTCGAGGAGCTCGCCGCGACCGTCGAGGACAACGGCGGGCTGTATATCGTGCCCGCCTTCTCGGGCCTGTTCGCGCCGTACTGGAAGTCGGACGCCCGCGGCGTGTTCGTCGGGCTGACCCGGTACGTCAACGCGGGCCACATCGCGCGTGCGACGCTCGAGGCAACCGCCTTCCAGACCGCCGAGATCTCAGAGGCGATGAAGACCGACTCCGGCGTCGAGTTGACCGAGCTGAAGGTCGACGGCGGCATGGTCGCCAACGAGATGCTGATGCAGTTCCAGGCCGACATCCTCGGGGTCACGGTCGTGCGGCCGGTGGTCGCCGAGACGACCGCGCTCGGCTCCGCCTACGCGGCCGGTCTCGCCACCGGCTTCTGGTCGGGCGAGGACGACCTCCGACAGAACTGGGCCGAGGACAAGCGCTGGGAGCCGCGATTGGACGCGGAGACCCGCAAGACCCAGATGCACTACTGGAAGAAGGCGGTCACCCGGACGTTCGATTGGATCGAGTAGGGCGGGGGGCCCCAGAGCAGCGGCAGAGCCCGCTGCGGCGATCTCACGCGACTCCGGCGGTAGCCTCAAGTCGATGATCACACTCACGACCGACGTGCTGGTGATCGGCGGCGGCGCCACCGGAGCCGGGGTCGCGTGGGACGCCGCGCTGCGGGGCTTCGACGTGGTCCTGGTCGACCGACTCGACCTGGCCGAGGGCACCAGCGGTCGCTTTCACGGGCTGTTGCACTCGGGCGGACGCTACGTCGTCAAGGACCCGGCCGCGGCGACCGAGTGCATCGGCGAGAACCGGATCCTCCGGCAGGTCGCGGCCGACTGCATCGAGGACACCGGCGGGCTGTTCGTGACGACGCCGTTCGACGACCCTGGCTACGCCGACCGCTTCGTCCAGGGCTGCGGTGAGGTCGACGTCGACTGCGAGGAGATCCCGGTCGCGGTCGCGCTCCGCGAGCAGCCACGCCTGAATCCCGGGATCTCGCGGGCGTTCCGCGTGCCCGATGCGAACATCGACATCTGGAAGACCGTCTGGGCGCTGAGCCACGGCGCCCAGCAGCGGGGCGCGCGGATCCTCGTCTACCACCAGGTAACCGCGATCCACCGCGACGGCGACGCGGTCACGGGGGCACGGGTCCACGACATCCGCGGCGGCGAGGACGTCGACATCCACGCGCGCGTGACCGTCAACGCCTCGGGCGCCTGGGCCGGTCAGATCGCCGATCTCGCGGGCATCGAGGGCGTCCGCGTGCTGCCCGGCCGGGGGATCATGATTGCGATGAACCACCGTCTCGTCAACACCGTCGTCAACCGCTGCCAGATGCCGACCGACGGCGACATCCTCGTGCCGATCCGGACGGTTTCGGTGATCGGCACGACCGACCGCCACACCGACGACCCTGACGATCAGACGATCCCCGAGTCAGAGGTCGATCAGATGCTCGACGAAGGCGAGAAGCTGGTGCCCGGCTTCCACGAGGCACGGGCGCTGCGCGTGTGGGCCGGCGTGCGACCGCTGTTCGAGGACGCCAAGGCGTCCGACACCGACACGCGCGACGTGACCCGGGCGCACGCACTGCTTGACCACCGCGAGCGCGACGGGATCGACGGCTTCGTGACGATCACCGGCGGCAAGGTGACGACCTTCCGGCTGATGGCCGAGCAGACCGTCGACGCGGTCTGCCGCCTGCTTGGGGAGGATCGCGAGTGCACCACCGCGCTCGAGCCGCTGCTGGGCTCCGAGGGCCACGAGTACTACCGGATCGGCGAGCGCCTGCGCCGCAAGGAGACGCACCTCCAGGAGGAGCAGGTGATCTGCGAATGCGAGCTGGTACCGCGTGCGCGCGTAGAAGAGATGATCAACCGCACCCGCTCGGCCAACCTGAACGACATCCGTCGCCAGCTGCGGCTGGCGATGGGCCCGTGTCAGGGCGGCTTCTGCATCTACCGCGCGTGCGGGATCATGCACGCGCTCGATGGCGTCACCGCCGAGCAGGTCGACGATGCGCTGCTGGCGTTCCTGCAGGAGCGCTGGAAGGGCGTGTGGCCGGTCCTGTACGGCGACCAGCTGCGCCAGATCCGGTTCGACGAGTGGATCTACCACGGCGTGCTGGACGTCGATCACCTGCCGCACTCGGATGACCCGGTCGGGGTCGCTGCGGTCGTCGGAACGCCCGGGATGGGCGGCGTCCCGGGGACGCCCGGGATGCCGGCGGTGGCAGGGGCGTCGGGGACACCCGGGCGGACGGAAGCGCTCAGCTCGTGAAGCGCAGCCAGCGCGACGACGTGATCGTGATCGGTGCCGGCACCGCCGGCTTGACCGCCGCGATCCGGCTGGCCGAGGCCGGCGCCAGCGTCCGCGTCGTCGCCCGCGGGATCGGCTCAACCCATCTGGCGCCGGGCACGATCGACGTGCTCGGCTATGCACCGGGGGGTGAGGCGCGCGTGCCGGTGCGGTCCCCGGCCGCCGCGGTCGCGCAGCTGGCCGCCGACCGGCCCGACCACCCGTACGCGCTGGTCGGCGCCGAGGTGGTCGCCGAGGCGGTCGCGTGGCTCCGCGAGGCGGCCGCGAACGGACCGCTGCCGGGATACCGCTACGCCGGCGAGCTCGAACGCAACCTGATGCTGCCGACCGCGGTCGGCGCGCTGAAGCCGTCGGCGCTCGTTCCCGAGACGTTCGCGGCCGGCGACGCCGCCGAGCTTGGACGCGTGTGCGTGATCGGGATCGCGGCGCTACGCGACTTCTATCCGCAGCTGTGCGCGGCCAACCTGCGGGCCGCCGGGATCGACGCGCATGCGGCTTCGATCGAGCTCGTGCTCGAGCGCGCCGACGCGAGCATGCTCGGGCTCGCGCGACGCTTCGACGACGCGACCTGGCGCGCCTCGTTCTGCGCTCTGCTGGCGCCGCTGGTACGTGCCGCCGATCACGTCGGGCTACCGGCGACACTCGGGCTGAGCGATCCCCACGCGGTGCTGAGCGAGCTCGAGCGCCGGCTCGGCCGGCGCGTGTTCGAGATCCCGTCGCTGCCGCCGTCGGTGCCGGGGATGCGGCTGTACGAGATCCTTCGGCAGCGTCTGCGCGCCGCCGGCGGGCGGATCGCACTCGGCGCCAGCATCGTCTCCCACCAGCGCCAGGGCGAGCGGATCGCCTCCGTCGACGCGGCTACGGCCGGCTCGGAGACGACCTACTCGGCCGACGCCTTCGTGCTGGCGTCGGGCGGCTTCCACTCCGGGGCGATTGCGCTCGACTCCCACTGGGTCACGCGTGAGCTCGTGCTCGGGCTGCCGCTGCAGGGCCTGCCCGCGGCGTCCGAGCCGCGCTTCGTCGCGGCCTATGGCGCGGAGCAGCCGCTCGCCCGCGTCGGCGTCGCCGTCGACCGCGAGCTGCGCGCCACCGGCGCCGCGAACGTCGTCGTCGCGGGCGCGTCGCTGCCGGGAGCCGTGCCGTGGCACGAGGGCTCCGGCGAGGGGATCGCACTGGCCAGCGGCTACCGCGCCGCGCAGGTGGTGGCCGCCGAGCTCGGCGCCGGAATCGGGGCGGCGGCGTGACGTGGCTGGCCGAGCTTCCGGTGGCGGCGACGTGACGCGACTGGACGCGTCTCTGGTGGAGGTGGGATGACGCGACTGGCCGAGCACGAGCTGCTGCGGGGGTCGCTGGACCACTGCGTCAAGTGCACGATCTGCGAGACGGCCTGCCCCGTCTCGAACGTGACGTCGCTGTTCCCCGGCCCGAAGTACGCCGGCCCCCAGTCCGAGCGCTACCGGATCGCTGACGAGCCGACCGTCGACGCGTCCGTCGACTACTGCTCGGGCTGCGGGATCTGCTCACAGGTGTGCCCCCAGGGCGTGAAGATCGCCGAGCTCAACGCACAGGCGCGCGACCAGCTCAAGCGCCAGCACGGCGTGCCGCTGCGCGACCGGGTCATCACCCGCCCGACCTGGCTGGGGCGCGCGGGAACGCCGGCCGCGGCCGTGGCGAACTGGTCGCTGGGCTTCCGCCCCGCGCGGATCCTCGCCGAGAAGGCGCTCGGCGTCCACCGCGACGCGCCCGCGCCGAGGTTCGCCGGACGTCGCTTCTCCCGCTGGGCGCGAACTCACACGAGCCCCGCCGCGGCGCGCCGGGTCGTGTACTTCCACGGCTGCGGGACCGAGTACTACGAGCCGTGGGAGGGCGAGCGCGTGGTCGCGGTGCTCGAGCACAACGGCTACGAGGTCGTCGTCCCGAAGCAGGACTGCTGCGGCTTGCCACTGCAGTCGAGCGGCCTGTTCGACGCCGCTCGCAAGACCGTGCTGCGGCTCGCGCGGGCGCTCGCGCCCTACGTCGCCGACGAGCACACGATCATCGTCGGCAACGCCACCAGCTGCACGCTGATGCTGAAGCGCGAGGCGCGTGAGATCCTCGAGCTCGACGACGACCCCGACCTGCGGCGCGTGTCGGAGCGCACATACGACGTCTGCGAGCTGCTGCTCGAGCAGCATGCCCGCGGCGAGCTCCGCACCGACTTCGCGCCGCTACACGAGACCGTCGCCTACCACGCGCCGTGCCAGCAGCAGGGCCACTGGATCGGCAAGCCGGCGCTCGAGCTGCTGGCGCTGATCCCCGGGCTCGAGGTCCGCGAGCTGAACGCGCGCTGCTGCGGGATCGCCGGCACCTACGGCCTCAAGGCCGAGAAGTACGAGATCGCGATGGCGGTCGGCAGCGACCTGTTCGCTCAGGTCAGCGCGTCCGGCGCCGCCACCGTCGCCTGTGACAGCGAGACCTGTCGCTGGCAGATCACGCACGGCACGCAGCTGCCGTCGGTGCACCCGATCGACTACCTGTATCGCGCCTACGGACTCGAGTAGAGCTTCGATGGTCGGGATCGTGGTCGTCTCCCACAGCGACGCGCTGGCCGAGGGCGTCGTGCGTCTGGCGCGAGAGATGGCCAGCCCCGAGCTGGAGATCGTCGCCGCCGGCGGGATCGGTGAGCCCGACGTGCTCGGCACCGACGCCGAGCGGGTGCGAGGCGCGATCGAGCGGGCGATGTCCAGCGACGGCGTGCTCGTGACGATGGACCTCGGCAGCGCCCTGATGAGCGCCCAGCTCGCGGTCGAGCTGCTGGGCGACGCCGCCGGTCAGGTGCGTCTCAGCGACGCGCCGCTGGTCGAGGGCACGGTCGCCGCGGCGGTCGCCGCCAGCGGCGGCGCCTCGCTCGACGAGGTCGCCGTCGAGGCGCGCGGTGCACTGCAGATGAAGGCCGCGCAGATCGGCTCCGACGATGCTGCCTCCGGCGGCCTTGGGGCCGCCGAGGCAGCGGCGGCGGGGGCGCCGGCCGGCGAGCAGGGAGCGCATCAGGCCGGCGGCGTTGATCTCGGCGGCGGTCAGGCGGAGCCGGGGCTGACCGCCGAGCTGCCGGTCGTCGCCGCGATCGGCCTGCACGCCCGGCCAGCTGCCCGGTTCGTCGAGACGGCCCGCTCGTTCGACGCCGACATCCGTGTGGCGAAGGCCGGGTCGGGCACCGCCCCGGTTGGCGCCCGCAGCCTCACGAACCTGGTCGCGCTCGGCGCCCGCATGGGCGACACGCTGCTGGTCAGCGCCAGTGGACCGCAGGCGCAGGCGGCGATCGAGGCGCTGCGAGCGCTGGCCGTCACCGGGTTCGGCGACGGCGCCGGGCCGGCCGGTGTCCCCGCTGCGCCTGCCCGGGCGGACACCTCCTCCACCCCGTCTCGGGGCGCAAGCGTTGCCCCGATCCAGCCTCCCGGGGCGGGCGCGACCGTGGTCGCGCCC
>JASHQV010000076.1 GCA_030038955.1 Solirubrobacteraceae bacterium | reverse complement strand
ACGATCAGTGCGCGTAGCCGCTGGCCGTTTGGGCGCTCGCCGACTGTCCGCATGACGGCAACGATCTCCTCGACCGTGGACGGATCGGCTGGGTACTGCTCGCCCTTGTTGCGTGGCGGCCGCCCTCGGTGATAGCCGGGCATTGTCGCCGGCGATCGGCGATGACCGGCCGTCCAGCAGCATGGATTCCATGCGTCCTCCTTTGAAGCGCGGATGACTTGACAACTCGCTGCTGTACTGCCATTGTGAGCACATGTCAACGGTCAAGGAAGATAGACTGCAGATCCGCGTCAACCCAGCAGACAAGGCGCTGCTCGAGCAAGCGGCGGCCGCGTCGCACCTCAACGTCTCCGCATTTGTCGTGCAAGCGGCGGCGGCCAGGGCCGAGGAGGTCCTCGTCGAGCGCTCCAGCATCCGCCTTTCACCGCAGGCCGCCGCCGCATTCACTCAGGCGCTCGAGCGCCCGGCTGAGGTCAACGACCGCCTAGCCCAGGCGCTAAGGCGCAAACGCAAGTTCAGCTGGCTTGATTGAGCTTCGCCGGCCGGTACTGCTGGACCCGCGCCAGCACGACCGCGAGCATTTCGACAGCGGCGAGCCCGTCTTTGACGAGTGGCTGCGCCGATACGCGCGACAGAACCGCAGACGCGACACCGCCGCCACCTGGGTCATCGTCGACGCGAAACACGTCGTCGTGGCGTACGCAAGTGTCGCGATGACCCGGATCCATCGCTCAGCCGCCCCCGTAACGCTCGCCAAAGGCGCGCCGAATCCCGTCCCGGCGATCCTTCTCGGCCGCCTCGCCGTGGATCGCAGATACGCCAACCTCGGGATCGGGACCGCTCTCGCAGCCCATGTGCTTGCCACTGCCGCAGAACTGAACGAGAAGGCTGCCTGCCGCGCAGTCGTCGTGACCGCACTGAACTCGCGTGCCCGTACCTGGTGGGAGCACCTCGGATTCCGTGCGTTCGACCCGCATGATCCCGAGCAGCTCGACCTTTACCTACTGACGTCCGAGATCCAAGCAACGCTCCGCCACGTTCGATAGCGCTGCCACTTGGTGTCCGCGCAAAGGAGGGCCGGCCGTTCGGCGGCCAAGATGCACACGCGGACACCGATGCAGGTGCTGATGCCGCTGTTCCTGCCGCGCCGAGCGATAGTCCGCACCAACCGGCTCCACGGACGCTCGCTACTGCTTAGGGTCAAGAGTGATGGTCGGAGCGGGTCCTCCCTGGGCGGCTCGTTCGTCTCGGTACACGGCAATCTGGCCAGCGTGAAAGAGGAAGCGTGTGTCTGTGTGAAGCGGTCCGCGGGGAACGCCTCCACCGCCGCAACTGACGTGGTCTCCCTCATCGGCGAAAACGACGCCGGCCGCATCCATCAGAAGTGGCCTGCCGGGCTCGCCGATTAGATGGTCAGGTCCTAGCCGCACTCTCGTGGCGCCGACAAGGAAGTCGCACTCGTCTTCCGGGGCCGGGCGGCGCAACACTCCGTCGAGCCGAGCGAGGCGCATTGCGACGCCAGTGAGAGTGAGGATCTCGTGTGCTGGTTCGTGGTCGGTCGCCGGATGCCATCTTCTTACGGTGCTGATCGCGGGGGCTCGGGTGAACTCGACGTCCAGCGGTGATGCGGCCGCCCGCACCAAGTCATCATTGGCGTCGGGGCGCGCGGTGACCCGTGCCACCAACTGGCCGTCGCGGTCTTCCACCCAGAAGCCCGACAGCCCAGTCGCGCCATGCCGATCAAAACGTTTGGCCAGCAGCGGCGCCGCCCAACTGTCAGCCTGAGTCGGGGGCCAGAACGCGGCCAGCTCGTACTCGCCCACCGCACAACGGAAGTCGCCCTCCGGACAGCACCACTCGACCTCGTCTTCTACGCGGGTGGGCGTAAGCCCGAGGTTGTGGGTCGGGCAGCGAGGCACCGGCTGGTCTAGCGCAACATCCAGGAACGCCTGAAGCCGACATGCGAAGGCGATTCTGCCTCCGACGTCATCGCGGTCGAGCCCTACATAACCGGTCGGCATATCGGCCGGCGAAACAGCCGCGACTAACGGCGGCTCTGCCCGATCGAGCTCCAAGACAACCCCAAACGGGGAGCGGGCGCGACAATCGCCGAACAGTCGTGTGACCCATTCGACCAGATCGTCCATCGCTCAATTCCAGCACCCTCACGGTCCAGCGCAAGCAAAGAATGCGATCGACAGCCACACAGAGCAGCAGACGATGGCCTAGCCATGGGTCGCGCTGTCCGCGGGAGGAGGGCCTGTTCGGTGATCCCGGCGAGATGGCTGTTCCGAAGCGAAGGCAGGGTCGGCTCTTCGGTGCTGATGGTGTTCCAGGGAAGCGTCCGTGGAGGCGCCGGTGAGCTCGTTCGTAGACGGTGCGCACACCCAGTCGTGGGTGGCGAGACCCGAATGCGACGAACACCCAGACGAGTTCGCGTTGCTCGTCTCGTGCGAGTTGCACGACGATGCCGAAGGGTTGCTCAGACGCGGGCGCCTGTCCGAGGGGAAGGTAGAGCTTTGCGCACCCAGCAAGCCGCGTGCCATCGATGCCGTGGGC
>JASHQV010000075.1 GCA_030038955.1 Solirubrobacteraceae bacterium | reverse complement strand
CGCAGCAGCCGGTCCAGCAGGATCGCGTACTGCACGTGACGCGCGAACCCCAGCTCGCGCTCGAGCTCGAGCGCCTGCACGTAGGTGGTCAGGTCGCAGCGAAGCTCCTCGAGCGAGTACATCCAGTACGGCGAGCGCTGGCGGATCATGAACGGGTCGAACGGCAGGTCCCCGTGGCTGTGGTTGCGGTCGTGCATTAGGTCCCAGAGGATGTAGGCCTGCTGGCTCAGCTCCGGGTCGTGCAGCAGCCGCGCCGCGTCGGGCGGCAGGTTGATCCGCAGCAGCTCGGCCGCCTCGCCTCCGACCCGCCGCAGCCGCGCCGACTCGCGGTCGCAGAAGATCGCGCCGAAGTTGTTCACCGGCCGCGCCGCCGTCGACACCATCTCGGGGAACAGCACCGCGCAGTCGCTGTCATAGCCGCGCGTGGCCGCGACCAGCGCCACCGGCACGTACTTGTCGTTGTGGTACCGGGTGCGCTCCAGCTCGGCGATCCAGTCCGGCCACGGCACGTCGAAGATCAGCGCCTCGAAGCACGTGTCCCGCGACCCGTTCTGCTTGTACATCGGGAAGAAGGCGAGGCTTCGCAACCCGTCGACGCGCTCCCGATCGGGGCGGAACGCGTCGAGCGCGCGCGTGAAGTCGGGCTTTCCGTAGCCGCCGTCGCGCCACGCGCGGAGGTCGGCGGCGGTGGCATCGAGGTAGCCGGACTGGTGCGCGAACGCCGGCGCCAGCTCGCCCAGCGCCGCGAGGATCGCGTCGACGTGGCCGGAGGCGGCGTCACGGTCGGCGCCGGCCAGCAGCGATCCGTCGGGCTCCTGCAACAGCGCCAGCGCGTTCGTGCGGTCGTGCAGCGCCTCCCATCCGGCGGCCAGCTCGTCGCCGGAGGCGCTCGCGTGGTCGGCGGCGCGGGCGCGCCCGCCCGTGACCCAGTACGCCAGGTTCAGCCACAGCGCCGCGTGGTCGAGCTGGTCGATGCAGTCGTCCCCGAACAGGTCCGAGTCGGCGACGACGACGACGCGGCCGTCGCCGTGCTCGCAGGCCGCCAGCAGCGGCGCCCCCGGGACCGAGGCGGTCTGATGCGTGCGCGCGAGCACGCGGGCGCCGTTGTCAGAGGCGATCGTCGCGGACCGGTAGAAGCACACCTGCGTGACGCGGGCGAGCAGATCGCCGTCTTCGCCGCGGTCGCCGTCGCCGAGCTCGCCCAGCACCCAGCTCGGCGCCTCGAGGAAGTGCTCGTAGTCCTGCACTGTGTCGTTGCTGATGCGCAGGCCGAACCGCGCCAGCAGCTCGTTGAGGTTGTTGCCGTACTTGTCCTGCTCGGTCTCACCCAGCACGATCAGGCCACCGCCACCCCGAACATACGCGTCGATCGCCTCGATCTCCTGCTCCGACAGCAGCGGCTCGCCGCTGCCGGTGGTTCGCTCCCACTTGGGATCGGACGGATGCGCGATCAGCAGCACGTCGACCCCGTCGAGCGCCGCGTCGCTGAGCACATCGTCGGCGTTGGCGGTGACCGTGAAGTCGCGCGTGCCGAGCAGCTCCGCCGCGCGCGCGTAGGAGGCGTCACCGGGGTGGGACGGCTGCATCGTCCGGGCCAGCTCGGGCCGGATCGTCCACGCCTCGCTGTGCGCCTCGTCGAACAGAACTCGAATCGGAGACATGCGAACAGGCTACTGCGGCGGTCGCCAGCTGCCGCCCCGTGCGCCGATTCTTGTCCGCGCCGTCCAGCGGCTTTGGGCACGCTGGACGGCGGGGCCGCGACGCAAGGCGCGCTGGTCGGCTGCAACGCGTCATCTGTCAGCAGGCAGAATCGTGAACGCGATGCCCCGGAGTGGCGTGACCGCCCGGAAGTGGCGCTGGTCGAAGCTCAGGATCCGTGTGGTCTGATGGCGGTTGGCAAGTACGATCAGTGAGCAGTCGGCGAGACCGAGCTCAAGGTCTTCATACCGTTCTTCAAGCTCCATCGCAGTTGTGTAGTCATCGCGCTCCAGGTCGTCGACGGTGAAGCGGCCGGCGGCGAGGTCGCGCATGAATGCCAGACGAGCGGCGCGACCAAAGTATCGGCCGAGCAGGTAATCGACCTCGGCGGCGACCAGAGCCGGGATGATCAGCGCTCCGATCTCATCTCGAAGCGCAGCGACGATGCCGCCTCGGAGTGGCTCGTCGGGATCGGCGAGCGCGACGATCGGCGCCGCGTCAATCAGCAGCGTCAACTGCCGAAGCCTTCCAGCAGCTCCTGCTCGTGGAACTCGGAGATCGGACGCCGATCCTCGTCGATTCGCCGAAAGCCGGCGACGAGCTCGAATTCACGGTCAGGTGCGGGCGGCGGCTGATACCTCGCGATTGCCTCACGCAAGATCTCGGCCTGTGGACGACCCTCCTGTCGGGACAGACGGGCGAGACGCTCGGCTTGCTCGTCATCGAGGTAGACACTCGTCTTGCGCATGACTGCTCAGTATAGGGTAGAGCGTAGGGTAATCAGCTAAGGGCCCATAACGCGAGACCACTCTCCTAGTGGAGCTCACGCCGAAGCGCTGTGGTCAAGGTCTCGCCATCTGCAACGACACCGCCGGGAAGGCTCCAGTAGCTGTGGCCGTCCGCGCGCTGGTGGAGCAGCAGGATGTGGTCGTCCCATCTCGCGATGCCGGCGACCACATGGATGCGTCTCATGCATCCGTCCTCCAGCCGCCAACGATGTAGTGGATGACACCGCCCGCCGTGTGAAGCTGGCGAGCTTCGATCGCGGCGGCGACCGCCTTCGCCTCCTGCATCCGCTCCTCCCAGCAGCGGTCGAAGTCGGTTGCGGTGCCGCCACCCGCGCGGTACAGCCGCCAGGAATCGTCCCGGCTCCGACCCAGCCATG
>JASHQV010000074.1 GCA_030038955.1 Solirubrobacteraceae bacterium | reverse complement strand
TCGGGCGCCGCTACGCGGCGGTCGCGGGCGACTACAACCCCATCCACATGCACCAGCTGAGCGCGCGGCTGTTCGGCTTCCGCGCGGCGATCGCGCACGGGATGTGGACGAAGGCGCGGTGCCTGGCGGCGCTGGCGTCGCGGCTGCCGAACGGCTACGTGGTCGAGGTCGCGTTCAGGCGGCCGCTGCTGCTGCCCGCGACCGTGCAGCTGGCCGAGGGCGATGAGGCGGGTGGCGGCGAGATCCGCTTCGGCGTGCGCGACGCGCGAGACGGCACCCGGCACCTCGACGGGGTGATCAGACCCGCCTGAGCGTCGCAGAGGGGGGTGGCGCACATGATGCGGCTAGAGGCAGCATCATGTGCATCAGGTCGGCCGCGACGCGGTTGGGGGTGCGTCCGCCGGGGGCGGCTCCGCGCCGCTCTCGTAGAGCTCGTCGAAGTACTGCGCCAGCCGACTCAGCACGGCGGCTGCAGTCGCCAGCTGCGCGGGCCTGAACTCCGACAGCGCGGCGCGCCAGCGCGGCTCGACGCGGGCCCGGTGCTGCTCCACCAGCTCGTTGCCGCGGTCGGTCAGGGCGGTCAGCACGACGCGCCGGTCCTCGGCCGATCGCAGCCGCTTGACGAGCCCGTGCGCCTCGAGGCCGTCGAGCATCTGGGTGACGGTGGCGGGCGCCAGCGCGGCGGCGTCGGCGAGCTCCCGCGCGGACATCTCGCTCCCCCCGCCCGCGAGGCTGAACAGCAGCCCGTACTGAGCATTGCTGAGCGACCCCGGGTGATGCGTCTCCCGTCCCCGCAGGCGCCGCACGGCGGCCATCGCGGACTTGAACGCGAGCCCGAGCTGTGCGTAGGGGTCGAGTTGCGGCACGGCCGCCGGCGTGAGGGCGCTCACGGGGCGTCCTCCGGCGCTAGCGGAGCGTCCTGCGTCCGTCTTGATGCTCATGCTGCCGCCGCCTCGGCCAGCGCCGGCTCGTTCGAGCTCGCGGCCGCCGCGCTCTGCCGGCGCCGGGCGTTGCGCTCGGCCACGAGCAGCACGATGCAGGGTACGATCGCCACCGCGGCCAACCCAGCCGACCACCAGAAGGCGGTCCCGTACGCGGCTGCGGCACCCGACAGCGAGTCCACGCCGACCAGCGCGCGCTGCAGGACGACGGCCAGGATCGCGGTTCCGATCGAGCCGCCGACCCGCTGCAGCACGTTGAGCTGCGGCGTCGCATGCGACAGCTCATCCCGCTCCAGGGCGGCGAACGCAGCGGTCATCGCCGGCATGAACGCGAGGCCGATCCCGATCCCGCGCACGAACATCGCCCCGAACAGGAACGCGATCGAGGTGTGGGCGCCGATCATTCCGAACGGGATCGTCGCTGCCGCCGTGATCACGACGCCGACCAGCGCCAGCGGACCACCGCCGAGCCGGTCGGTCAGCTTGCCGCTGATCGGCATGATCAGCGCCATTCCAAGCCCCTGGGGCGAGGTCAACAGACCGGTGTGAACGACGCTCTCATGGCGGATCTCCTGCCAGTACAGCGGCAGCAGGATCATCGCGCCGAATAGCGCCGCGCCGAGGCAGAACATCGCCACCGACGCCGACGAGAAGGTGGCTCGCCGGTACAGGCGCAGCTGCAGCAGCGGGTGCGGGATCCGCAGCGCGTGGACGACGAACGCGGCGATCAGCACGACCCCGATCACGATCGGGTAGACGACCTTGGCAGCGGTGAACGAGCCGGTCGAGCCGATCTCGGCGAGGCCGTACGTGAGCAGCGGCAACCCCAGCGCCATCAGTGCCAGCCCCAGGTAGTCGAGCCGGTCGGTCTGCTCGCGCTGCACCGTCGGGAGCATGCGGATCCCGCTCGCGACGGCGATCACGCCGATCGGTACGTTCACGTAGAAGATCCACCGCCAGCTCGTGTTCTGCACGATCAGGCCGCCGATCGTCGGACCCAGGATCGGCGCCAGCATCGCGGGCACGGCGACGATGCTCATCACCCGTCCCATCCGCTTCGGCCCGGCCGCATCAGCCATGATCAGCTGGCCGATCGGGAGGATCATGCCGCCGCCCAGCCCCTGCAGGACGCGGAACAGGATCAGCTCGCTGCTGGAGGTGGCCAAACCGCACAGCGCCGAGCCGAGTGTGAACAGGACCAGCGAGGTCAGGTACACCTGCTTCGCGCCGAACCGTCGCGCCGCCCAGCCGGTCACGGGGATGACCGCGGCCAGCGCCAGCATGTAGCCGGTCACGACCCACTGGATCTGGCTGATCGTCGCGTGGAGGTCGCGCGAAAGCGTCGCCAGGGCGACGTTGACGATCGTCGTGTCGAGAATCGACATGATCGATCCCAGCACGACGACCCCGCTGATCCTCCAGACCAGCGGGTCGATGCGATCGCTCTGCTCGGCGGTGGTGGTCACGCGCAGGCTGAGCTTAGCTGGCGAATTATCCAGTGCCGAATCATTAGGTACCCAACGATAGCAGTTCCGGAGGTGTGGCGCGCGCAGCTGCGGCGCGCGCGCCGCCGAACACCACAGAGGCCGTCTATCTTCAATGCGGATGAGCACTTTTGCCGAGCTTGGGCTGTCACGGCCACTGCTGGAAGCGTTGGAGGATCTCGGCTACGAGCAGCCGACCCCGATCCAGGAGCTGGCGATCCCGCCGCTGCTCCAGGGGCTCGACGTGATCGGGGAGGCACAGACTGGCTCCGGCAAGACGGCCGCGTTCGGGCTGCCGATCCTGCAGTACGTCGACCCCGGCGAGCAGGAGCTGCAGGCGCTCGTGCTGACGCCGACGCGCGAGCTCTGCATCCAGGTCACGCAGGCGCTGCGCAGCTACGGGCAGCGCAAGCGGGTGGACGTGGTCGCGACCTTCGGCGGCGCGCCAATTCGCGGGCAGCAGGCGCAGCTGCGCGCCGGAGGTCACGTCGTCGTCGGCACGGTCGGACGCGTCAGGGATCTGATCTCGCGCCACTCGCTGCTGTTGCACGCCTGCCGCTTCGTGGTGCTCGACGAAGCCGACGAGATGCTCGACCTTGGCTTCCTTGAGGACGTCGAGCGGATCCTCGCGCTGACCCCGTCGAGTCGCCAGACCGGCCTCTTCTCGGCCACCGTGCCGTCGGAGATCCGCCGCCTCGCCGACCAGTACCTGTACGACCCGGTGGTGATCGAGGTGCGGGCGGAGACGCTCACGGTGGAGAGCGTCGAGCAGTTCGCGCTGGAGGTCCAGTCCCGCGACAAGCCGCGGGCGCTGATCGACGTGATCGAGGCCGAACGGCCCGAGCAGGCGCTGATCTTCGTGCGCACCAAGGTTCGCTGCGACCAGCTCTACCGCACGCTTCGCGACCGTGGCATGAACGTCCGTGCGCTGCACGGCGACATGAGCCAGGGGGCTCGCGACGGCGTGATGCTGTCGTTCAAGGCCGGCCGCACGCCGCTGCTGGTGGCCACTGACGTCGCCGCCCGCGGTCTCGACATCTCCGCCGTTTCGCACGTGATCAACTTCGACGTGCCGACCTCCCCGGACGTGTACGTGCACCGCGTCGGGCGGACCGCCCGGGTCGGGCGCAGCGGCCGTGCGATCACCTTCTACGAGCCGCGCCAGCGGCACGAGATCGAGGCGATCGAGCGTCGTGCCGGCGTGCAGCTGGCGCCGTGGGTCAAGGACGCGCACGTCGCGGCCACCGCGGTCACCGCTAGGCCGCGCCGGCACTCGAAGCCCCACCAGGGCGCGGACGGGCAGGTTCCGCTGCGCAAGCTGATCATCGCTGGCGGCCGCGCCGAGGGGCTCGAGCCCTCCGACATCATCCACGCGCTGACAGCTGCCAGTGGCCTTGACGGTGAGGCTGTGCGCAACGTGCGGGTGCTGGAGCGGTTCGCGTTCGCCGAGGTTCCGGCGCCGGACGCCGAGCGAGTGCTGGAGCGAGCCAGCGGCGCCGAGGTGCGGGGCCGGCCGCTGCGGCTGGAGCTCGCCCGCGGCTAAGGGTCCGTAGGAGCATTAGCCGTGAGCTTTGGGGAGTGGCTGAGCGTGGCTGGCGCGAGGCCGTGACACAAGACGTACTGGTGGTACGGCGGTGTCACGGCCTCGCGCCAGGCGCGTCCAGACGCCGTCAAAAACGCGAACTAATTCTTCTACGGACCCGAAACCGGTAGCTTCACGTCGATGAGCACAGCCAACATGCACACGACACTGGGAACGATCAGCTTCGAGCTGTTCGACGACGACGCACCGAACACCGTCGCCAACTTCAAGAGGCTGGCCGGCGACAGCTTCTACGACGGCGTCATCTTCCACCGCGTGATCCGCGATTTCATGATTCAGGGAGGCGACCCCGACGGGACCGGCACCGGCGGTCCCGGGTACACGTTCGCGGACGAGATCAACCACCACAAGGTGGTGCGGGGCGCGCTGGCGATGGCCAACGCCGGGCCGGATACGAACGGCTCGCAGTTCTTCATCGTGACCGCCGGCGCCTGCCCCTGGCTGGACGGCAAGCACACCGTGTTCGGTCAGGTGACTGGCGGGATGGATGCGGTCGACGCGCTCGAGGGCGTGCAGACGGGTGCGGGCGACCGGCCGCTCGAGCCACCGAAGATCGAGTCGATCGAGATCGTCGAGGGCTGAGATGGCGGGCGTCGAGCAGGATCAGCGCGACGCCGACGCCAGCGATCGGGCCGCAGCGACGATCGCGGTCGAGAACCCCGCCACCGGCGCGGTGATCCGCACGGTCCCGCTGCTCGGCCCAGCCGAGCTGGCCGACATGGCCCGGCGGGCCCGGGCAGCTCAGCCTGGGTGGGAGGCGCTCGGGTTCGGCGGTCGCGGCGCCGTCATGCACCGGGCTCGCGAGTGGATGTTCGACAACGCCGACCGCGTGATCGATGTGGTCGTCGAGGAGACCGGCAAGACCCGCGAGGACGCTCAGCTTGCCGACCTTCTGTACGTGGTCACGGCGCTCGCCTTCTGGGCCAGGCAGGCTGAGAAGTACCTGGCCGACGAGCACGTTCCCTCGTGGCGCAACCCGATCGCGATCGGCAAGAAGCTGATCCTGCGCTACGAGCCGTTCGGGCTGGTCGGCGTGATCGGGCCGTGGAACTACCCGATCGCGAACTCGTTCGGCGACTGCATCCCGGCGCTGATGGCCGGCAACAGCGTGATCCTCAAGCCCAGCGAGGTGACGCCGCTGAGCTCGCTGCTGATCGTGGAGATGCTCGACGAGTGCGGGATCGGGCCCGACGTCTTCCAGGTGGCCACCGGCGACGGCGACACCGGCGCCGCCCTGATCGGACAGGTCGACTGTGTGATGTTCACCGGCTCGACCCGGACCGGCCGCGCCGTCTCGAAGGCGGCCGCCGATGCGCTGATCCCGTGCTACCTGGAGCTGGGCGGCAAGGACCCGATGATCGTGTGCGCGGATGCCGACATCGAGCGGGCCGCCAACGCCGCCGCGTTCTACTCGATGAACAACGCCGGCCAGGTGTGCATCTCCGTCGAGCGGGTGTACGTGGAGGAGCCGGTGTACGACGAGTTCGTCGGCCGCGTCGCCGACAACGTCCGCCAGCTGCGCCAGGGCCCGCCGGCCGGCGAGGGCACGGTCGACGTCGGCGCCGTGATCTTTCCGCCGCAGCTCGAGATCGTCGACGCCCACGTCAAGGATGCGGTGGCCAGGGGCGCCAAGGTGCTCACCGGCGGTCACCCCCACACCGAGCAGGGGCGCTTCTACGAGCCGACGGTGCTGGTCGACGTCGACCACTCGATGGCGTGCATGCGCGAGGAGACGTTCGGGCCGATCCTGCCGATCATGCGCATCCGCGACCTCGACGAGGGCGTGCGCCTCGCCAACGACTCCGAGTACGGCCTGCAGGCGAGCGTGTGGACGCGCGACGTGCGTCGCGGCGAGCAGGCCGCACGGCGTCTGCAGGCGGGCGTCGTGTGCGTCAACGACGCGCAGATGAACTACTCGGCGCTGAACCTGCCGATGGGCGGATGGAAGTCCTCGGGGATCGGCACCCGTCACGGAGCGAACGGGATTCGCAAGTACTGCAAGACCCAGTCGCTGTTCATCGCCCGATGGGGGCTCAAGCGCGAGCCGTACATGTTCCCCTACCGGGCCGGCCGCACGCGGCTGCTGCGGCGCTTCTACAAGCTGCTGTACGGGCGGTAGGCAGGGCGGTAG
>JASHQV010000073.1 GCA_030038955.1 Solirubrobacteraceae bacterium | reverse complement strand
TGACCAGGCCAAACGTGCCACGGGCTGTGAACCCGAGTTCGCTGGCGTCTCGGTCGACCATCCACGTGCCGTATGCGAGCGGGCTCGGAGGATCGAGTGCTTGAGCGTTGTCTGTAGACATCTGTGGGATCTCTTCTTGTGCGGCGTCAGGGGTTGAAGGTGAGGCGGGTCAGTCGTTCGCTCTCGGTCCAGAGGCGCGCACCCTCGGCAGGATCGCCAGCACCAGCGGGGAGCTTTACCGGCTTAGGCGTGCCTGAGGTTTGGTTGCGGCCAGCAGGGCCGATGAACTGGCCGTTGTGGGCTTCTGGGCTGGTTGCCGCGTAGAGCGAGGGCCAGGCGGCGCCCTCTGGGGAGCCCATCAGCAGGCGCGCGGCGATCGGGGTCAGCAACCGCGCGAGCGTGCCGGTGCTGTGCTGCTGTAGGTTGGTCATCGCGGAGCCGGGGTGGATCACGAGAGCCTCGATCTGCGTGCCGCTCAGGCGCCGCGCGAGCTCGAGCGTGTAGACGACGTTCGCGCGTTTTGACTTCGCATAGGCGCGCATCCCGCTGTAACGCTGCTCGCTCATCAGATCCGTGAGACGGCCGGCGCGCCAGCGGGCGGCGATCGCGCTGACGGTCACCACGCGGGCGCGCGGCGAACGTTTGATGGCCGGCCAGACCAGGGCGTCGAACGCGAAGTGCCCGAGGTGGTTGGTGCCGAACGTAAGCTCGAACCCGTCTCTGGTCAGCTGGCGCTGCGGGAGGTTCATCACCCCGGCGTTGTTGATCAGCAGATCCACGGTCTCGCGCCCGGCGATCTTCTCCGCGGCGGTCCTGACCGAGCTGAGGTCGGAGAGGTCGAGAACCAGCGTTTGCAGTCTCGCGGCGGGTGTGCCCGCACGGATCGCACCGGCCGCGACGTTCAGCTTGGCCTCGTCGCGCCCGGCGAGGATCACCCGCGCGCCATGCGCAGCGAGCACCAGCGCGGTCTCGCGCCCGATGCCGCTGCCCGCGCCCGTGATCAGCGCCGTGCGGCCGCTCTGATCAGGAATCTCGTCCGGTGTCCAATGATTCATGTCGACGTCCACCTTGGCTTCGTTATTGAATGAATACTCGTTAAGATCATGACATCGGCTCGCGTGGTTGTCAAATGAACATTCAGTAACTATGCTCGGTGTGTGCGAACCCGCATCCGCGACCCGGAGGCCAAGCGCGAGCAGTTGTTCCGCGCGGCGCTCCAGGAGTTCGCCGAGTTCGGGCTCGCCGGCGCACGCGTCGACCGGCTCGCCAAGCGCGCCGACATCAGCGCCGGCCTCGTGTACTCCTTCTACGAGGGCAAGGCACAGCTGTTCGACGCCGTCTTCGACAAGATCGTCGAACTCGCCGTGTCCACCGTCCCGATCGATGCCGACGACCTGCCCGGCTATGCCGCAAGCCTCTACGACGCCGGCATCCAACACCCCGAGGTCGCGCGCTTCATCGCCTGGTACCAACTCGAACGCGGCGAGATCGGTAAACGAGCCTCAACTACCGCCGCGATGCGCGACAAGGTAGCCGCGGTCGCTGATGCCCAACGCCGCGGAACCGTCACCGCAAAGCTACCCGCGCCTCAGATCCTCGCGCTCGTCCTCGCAATCGCCAACATGTGGAACCAGCCCGGCGAAGAGCTCGGCCAGCTCGTCCCCAAACGCGCCCGACGCCAAACCGTGACCGACGCCGTTCACCAACTCGTTGCACCATGAGAAACCGCCAACGACGAACTCGACGACCTCCCAAGACCAAGCAGTAAGCTGATTTGGTCTTGACGGCGGGTCTCCGTTAACTCCAGGCAGCGCGGAGGTCGCGACTACGACATTCATAACCCTGGAGGGTGTCGAGTGATAAAGCCTTGCGGCCCGGTGCCGACTGGTGACCAGCGTGGGCCGGTCGCTGGCGGGTTCGGTGGTCGGCCTTCTCCAGCAGCTGTGTCGAGGTAGATACCGGCGATCTCGATGTAGGCGTGGCTGGCGTTGGCGTAGATCGTTACCCACCGTCCGGGTCCGGGTGATCCGACGCTTTCTAGGGTGGTGGAGTCGGGTACCTGGCCGTTGAGGAGGCTGCGTCCGTAGCCGCCACCGTAGAGGACGTAGTCGGTCGCGGAGGAGCAGTCGTACCCGGGCCCGCCGTTCTCTTGATCGCCTGGCGCGGCTGCGGGGTTCGGGGCGGTTTGGCTCATCGTTTGAGCCGGGTGGCCGTGACCGCCGCCGTAGCTGTAGGGGAAGTGGTCGATGCGGTTGCCGGCGGCGATCATCGCCTGCACGGCGGGTGGGGCGTCGGCGGGCGCTTCGGCCTGACCGTCGGGCAGGATGCTCGCGCGCGTGCCCGCTACCACCGGAACGTTGGTCGCCTGGCAGCTTCCCGTCCCGGCAGTGATGGGGTCGGTGGTGTACGCGGTCGCGTCGGTGAGCACCCGCTGCGCGTACGCCTGGGCAGCGGGTCCGGTGCCGTTGTACGCGGCGATGGCGGCGGTGTAGTCGTCCAGGGGCTGCCCTGGAGTGGCGTCGTTGTCTTTGATCAGTACAAGCGCGGCGAGCTCGACCGCGGTGGTCGGATCGTGGGGACCGAGCCCCGGGTTTGGGAGGTAGTGGCGTAGCTGTTGGTACGCGTTGCTGGCGGCGCCGCCGACGCCGATCTGCATCGGCCCGGAGGCGCCGGCGGAGTTCGCGACGCCGGCGCCTTGCGCGCCGGGGATCGGCCGGCAGGAGGGCGCGGGATCGCGGCCTTGATCGCATTCTTCCTGGCCGATGCCGGCTAGTAGTTGCCACGGCAGGTTGTACTGGTCGCCGACCTGTTGGTAGATCGCCAGCAGGTAGGCGGGGATCGATTGGGTGGCGGCTTTGCTCGGGGTGGCTCCGGCGCTGTCGCTCTGGCAGCTGGCGCCGAGCACGATCGCGGTGCCGGCGAGCAGCACGGTTGCTAATGGGGCTGTCGACAGCAGCGCCAGCGGCAGGATCAGCGACCGTTTGCGTCTCAGCACGTGCCGGGCCCTCGGGCCAGCGGAGCGGGCAGCGGGATGTGCGGCGGCGTCTCGGAGACGTCGAACACCCGCCAGCCGGCCGGGTGGCGCACGAGGTTGACGTGCAGCTGATAGCGGACCGACGGACCGGCGGTGTAGGTGACGGTCGCGACAGCCTCATCGCCGCACGCCTGGACCACGCTGACGCTGCGGATCGCCGGTCGTGCCGCTAGCTCTGCCGGCGTCGGGGGCGGAGTTGCGTGTTGACGGTGGAGCGCGGCGGTGTAGGCGGGCAGCGCACCCGGGATGCGTGAGCACCGTTCCCGGTGGTAGGTGCAGCTCAGCCAAGCGCTGGTGAACCTCAGCGCCACCGAACCTGCAGAGCCGAGATGAAGCGATGCTTTGGCTGGCTGGTGGACAACGGGGGTGGCGCGCTGGCGGGATGTCTGCGTCGGCGCGCTCGACACGAGCTGCCGCCGCAGCTCGGGCCGCCGCGGCGAGTGCGGTGCTGAGGCGGTCGCGAGCAACAGGGAGATGGCGAGCAGCGAGACGGGCAGGACGGCCGCCGCGATGTGCCTTGTGTGCCGCCAGCGGATCATGTCAGCGGGCTCCCGGCCGCCGGGTACGGGCTTGTCTCAAGATCGGGTGGTGGCTTCAGTGGTCGCCGAACGCAGCGTTCGCGTAGGCGTCGGCGTCGGTGTCGGTGTAGGCGTCTGGCCGGCCGGCGTCGGCGAGCTCGAGTGCGTAAAGACATTTGGCCTGGACGAGTTGGAAGTCGTGGTCGGAGAGGCAGGTTCTGATCGCTGCCTGTCCTGCGACGACGAGGGCGACGAGCTGGCCGTGGTGGATGATTTGTTGAACCTGGCGCATGACCGTGATCGTCCGCCTGTTTCTGTAGCTCACGACGCTCGGGCCTGAAATCGCACCAACTCGTTGCGGAGTAGCGCCAACTTGGTGCGGTTTCTGCACGAGACCGTTGCATTAGCGGCCGAGGCGGTAGCCGACGCCGCGAACCGTGACCACCAGGCTGTCGGCGCCGGTCGCGGCGAGCTTTTGGCGTAGGCGGGAGGCGTGCGA